>NZ_JBIALD010000001.1:506852-662129 GCF_042873115.1 Streptomyces sp. NPDC005017
GGTGCGTTCGCGGGGGACGGGCGGGCGGGTCGTCGCCCGGGTGCCGGGGGCGTCTTCGCAGGACCGGCACGTTCGTGCCCGACCGACCGGCGGGTACGTGTCTGTAGGAAGTGACAGGCCGCACACCCTTACGCAGGAGCCGACGGGGCTCTAACCTGTCCCTGCTCGATAGTTACTCGCGAGTTAAACAAGGACTCGTGGGTGAGAACCAAGCCGCAGTGTTGGCGCTAGCCGCCCTGAGCCAGCCGCATCGTCGCGGGCCCCGGAGGATGTCGTGAGCGACACACAGATTCTGATCGAGAACCGTCCGCCGTCCGTCGCGGCTCTCTTCCTGGAACGCGTGGCCGCCACGCCGGATGCCGAGGCGTACCGCTACCCGGTGCCCGCCGCCGACGGGCAGGGTCCGGAAGAGTGGAAGTCCCTGAGCTGGGGGCAGGCCGCCGAGCGGGTCTACGCCCTCGCCGCCGGGCTCATCGAGCTCGGCGTGGAGCCCGAGCAGCGTGTCGCCCTCGCCGCCGCCACCCGGGTCGAGTGGCTGATCGCCGACCTCGGCATCATGTGCGCCGGCGCGGCGACCACGACGATCTACCCGCAGACCAACGCCGACGAGGCCGCGTTCATCCTCGCCGACTCCGCCAGCCGGGTGCTGATCGCGGAGAACGCCGAGCAGGTGGCCAAGGCCCAGGAGAAGCGCGCCGACCTGCCCGACCTCACCCATGTCGTGGTGATCGACGCCGAGGGCGTGGAGACCGGCGACTGGGTGCTCTCCCTCGCCGAACTGGAGAGCCGCGGCGCCGCCCGGCTGGAGCGGGACCCCGGGCTGATCAAGGAGAAGGTCGCGGCGATCACCGCCGACCAGCTCGCCACGCTCATCTACACCTCCGGCACCACCGGCCGCCCCAAGGGCGTACGTCTGCCGCACGACAACTGGTCGTACATGGCCAAGGCCATCGCCGCGACCGGGCTGGTCGGGCCGGACGACGTGCAGTACCTGTGGCTGCCGCTCGCGCACGTCTTCGGCAAGGTGCTCACCTCCGGCCAGATCGAGGTCGGCCATGTCACCGCCGTCGACGGCCGGGTCGACAAGATCATCGAGAATCTGCCGGTCGTCCAGCCGACCTACATGGCCGCCGTGCCGCGCATCTTCGAGAAGGTCTACAACGGCGTCGCCGCCAAGGCCCGGGCCGGCGGTCCCGCCAAGTACAAGATCTTCCAGTGGGCGGCCGGGGTCGCCCGCGAGTACGCCAAGGTCACCCAGGACAACTTCCGCCGTACCGGCACCGCGAAGGCGCCCTTCGGCCTCGCCGCCAAGCACAAGGTCGCCGACAAGCTCGTCTACTCCAAGCTGCGCGAGGCCTTCGGCGGGAACCTGCGCGCCTGTATCTCCGGCTCGGTCGCCCTCGCGCCCGACATCGGCTACTTCTTCGCCGGCGCCGGCATCCACATCCTGGAGGGCTACGGCCTCACCGAGACCTCCGCCGCGTCCTTCGTCAACCCGGGCGAGGCCTACCGCACCGGCACCGTGGGCAAGCCGCTGCCCGGCTGCGAGGTGCGGATCGCGGACGACGGCGAGATCCTGCTGCGCGGTCCCGGTGTCATGCAGGGCTACCACGGGCTGCCCGAGAAGACCGCCGAGGTGCTGGAGGCGGACGGCTGGTTCCACACCGGTGACATCGGCGAGCTGTCGCCCGACGGCTACCTGCGCATCACCGACCGCAAGAAGGACCTCTTCAAGACCTCCGGCGGCAAGTACGTCGCGCCCACCGAGATCGAGGGGCAGTTCAAGGCGGTCTGCCCGTTCGTCTCCAACATCCTCGTCCACGGTGCGGACCGGAACTTCTGCACCGCCCTCATCGCGCTCGACGAGGCCGCGATCGGCGGGTGGGCCGCGGACAACGGGATCAAGGGGTCGTACGCCGAGATCGTGGCCGCGCCGGCGACGGTGGAGATGGTCGAGGGGTACATCAAGCAGCTGAACTCGGGGCTTCAGCGCTGGCAGACGATCAAGAAGTTCCGGCTGCTGCCGCGGGATCTCGATGTCGAGCACGGTGAGATCACGCCGAGTCTGAAGTTGAAGCGGCCGGTTGTGGAGCGGGAGTACTCGCATCTCCTGGAGGAGATGTACGCGGGGGCTCGGGAGGCGTAGTTCTTTTCGCTTGGCGCGTTCCGCTTGCCGCGTGGGGTTTGGCACGTGCGGGCTTGGGGGTGCGGGGCTGTGTGGCGGGTGCGGCGGGTGCCGTGGCCTGTCGCGCAGTTCCCCGCGCCCCTTTTGGGTCGGGGGTGCCGGGGGTGGCGTGTGGGTGCGGCGGGTGCCGTGCCTGGTCGCGCAGTTCCCCGCGCCCCTGACGACGCGCAGTTGCCCGCGCCCCTGAAAGATTGCGCAGTTCCCCGCGCCTCTTGAAGGGCCGGTGGGTTCCTGCGGGTCCGTTGTGGTTGTTCGCGCAGTTCCCCACGCCCCTGGAGGTCGCGCAGTTCCCCGCGCCCCTGGAGGTCGCGCGGTTGCCCGTGCCCCTGGAGACCGCGCAGTTCCCCGTGCCCCTGACGATTGCGCAGTTGCCCGCGTCCCTTGGGGCGTTGTTCCTCGGGTGGCTTTTTTGGGGGGCGGCACCGTAGCACGGATGGGGGGTGGGGTGGCGTTGATTGGTTACTCGGTGCTTATGGGTGGGGTCTTTCTGTCACTGTGGCGGGCGACAGATGTGCATTCGTCCTACCTGCTCGGGAGCCGTCCATGGGGGCCATTCCGGTGCAACGGGAGACCGTTCCCCCCGCCTCCGCGCGGCCCGGTGACCCCCGCTTCCGTACGACCGTGAGCGGGGGGTCGCTCGCGCCCGCGAACGCGCGGGGGCTGGCGCGCGGGGCGTTCCGGCAGTGGGCGGAGCTCGGGGTGGCGGGGGCCGACCTGCTCGGCGAGCGGCTGGCGGGCGACGCCCTGGTCGTGGTCAGCGAACTGGTCACCAACGCCGTGGTGCACACCGGGACCGACGTGGAGCTGGCCTGCCGGCTGGAGCCCGACAACGGGTCCCTCGTCGTCGAGGTCAGCGACCGGCACCCGGCACGGCCGAGCGTCGGCGCCGGGGAGAGCCACGAGTACGGGGGTGGTCTGCGGCTCGTCGCGGGGCTCGCCGAGAGCTGGGGCGTCACCTATCGCGGGGGAGCCAGGACCGTCTGGGCGCGGCTCGGTGGCGAGGACGGCGGCTGTGATCCGGACACCGCCCTGGACGCCTGCGCCCTGTTCGGTCACGAGACCGCGCGGGCGGACCGCGACGGCGACTGGCTCGGCCGTGGCGCGCTGTCCTTCCTCGCCGAGGCCTCCGACCTGCTCGCCGGACAGCTCGACGAGGACCTGGTGGCCGCGCTGACCGGGCAGCTGATCGTGCCGCGCCTCGCCGACTGGTGTGCGATCTGGCTGGAGGACGAGGCCACCGGGCGCGGCTGGAGCGAGGGCGGCGGGGCGCCCGGACCGCGCCTCGGGCGGGTCTGGCACGGCTGCGAGGACCGGACCGAGGAACTGCGCCGCGCCCTGGAGAAGGAACCGCCCCGCCCGCCGGACGGCCTGCGCTCCGGGCCCGTCGGGCACCCCTGGCCCGCCGCCGCCCTCGCGCCGGGTGCCCCGTACGGCTCGGCGCTCGCGTACCGGCTGATCGCCGGGGGCCGCCCGCTGGGCACGCTCGTCATCGGCCGCGCCGGGATCCTGCGCTTCCCCGACGAGATCACCGGGCTGGTCGAGGACCTGGCCCGCCGGGTGGCGCTCGCGATCGGCGCCGCCCGGCAGTACGCCCGCCAGGCCACCATCAGCGCCGTGCTCCAGCGCGGCCTGCTGCCCGGCGCGGTCGCCCAGATCCCCGGCGTGCGCAGCGCGCTCGTCTACGAGCCGCTCGACAAGGGCGGCCCGAGCGGCGACTTCTACGACCTCTTCCCGGCCGGCGACGGCCGCTGGTGCTTCGCCGTGGGCGACGTCCAGGGCAAGGGTCCGGAGGCCGCCGTCGTCATCGGCCTCGCCCGGCCCTGGCTGCGGCTGCTGGCCCGCGAGGGCTACCGCGTCGCCGACGTCCTGGACCGCCTCAACCAGCTGCTCCTCGACGACGCCACCGAGACCGCCGACGCCGCCGCCCGCGCCCTGGTGGGCCCCGCCCTGCCCGGGGACGGGCCGCAGACACGCTTCCTGTCGCTGCTGTTCGGCGAGCTCGTGCCCTTCGACGGTGGGGTCCGCTGCACCCTCGCCTCCGCCGGACACCCGCTGCCGCTGCTGCTCGGCCCGGACGGCGGGGTCCGTACGGTCGCGCGGCCGCAGACCCTGCTCGGGGTCGTCGAGGACGAGACGTACACCAGTCAGACCTTCGCGCTGCGGCCCGGCGACAGCCTGCTCTGCGTCACGGACGGGGTCACCGAGCGGCGCGACGGCTCACGCCAGTTCGACGACGGCGACGGCCTCGCCACCGCGCTCGCCGGCTGCGCGGGCCTGGACGCCGAGCTGATCGCGGAACGCATCCGACGGCTCGTCCACGACTTCGGGGTCCAGCCTCCGGAGGACGACCTGGCCCTGCTGGTCCTCCAGGCCGAACGGCCCCGGACCTGAGAGAACCCCGGCGGGACTCCCGGAACCCGGCCGGACCGGGCACGGGGGACACATGGGGGACACTGGAGGACATGCCCTCCGCACTTCCCGACGGCGAGCCCGTCCCCGCCGACGGCGCGCTGCCCGCGTCCGCGCGCGCCGGGTCCGCCGACCGGCCCCTCGGCTTCTACCTGCACGTCCCGTACTGCGCGACCCGCTGCGGCTACTGCGACTTCAACACCTACACCGCGACCGAGCTGCGCGGCACCGGCGGTGTGCTCGCCTCCCGCGACAACTACGCCGAGACCCTGATCGACGAGATCCGCCTCGCCCGCAAGGTGCTCGGCGACGACCCGCGCGAGGTCCGCACGGTCTTCGTCGGCGGCGGCACACCGACCCTGCTGGCCGCCGAGGACCTCGTACGGATGCTGGGGGCCGTCCGCGACGAGTTCGGCCTGGCACCCGACGCAGAGGTCACCACGGAGGCCAACCCGGAGTCCGTCGGCCCGGCCTATCTGAGCGCCCTGCGCGAGGGCGGCTTCAACCGCGTCTCCTTCGGCATGCAGAGCGCCCGGCAGCACGTGCTGAGGGTCCTGGACCGCACCCACACCCCCGGCCGGCCCGAGGCCTGTGTCGCGGAGGCCCGGCAGGCGGGCTTCGAGCACGTCAATCTCGACCTGATCTACGGCACCCCCGGCGAGTCCGACGACGACTGGCGGGCCTCGCTGGAGGCGGCGCTGGGGGCGGGCCCGGACCATGTCTCGGCGTACGCCCTGATCGTCGAGGAGGGCACCCAGCTCGCCCGGCGCATCCGGCGCGGCGAGGTCCCGATGACCGACGACGACGTCCACGCCGACCGCTACCTCATCGCCGAGCAGATGCTCTCGGAGGCGGGCTTCGACTGGTACGAGGTGTCCAACTGGGCCACCTCCGAGGCCGCCCGCTGTCTGCACAACGAGCTCTACTGGCGCGGGGCCGACTGGTGGGGCGCGGGCCCCGGAGCGCACTCCCACGTGGGCGGCGTGCGCTGGTGGAACGTCAAGCATCCGGGGGCGTACGCGGCGGCGCTCGCGGAGGGCCGTTCCCCGGGCGCGGGCCGTGAGCTGCTGACCGACGAGGACCGCAGGGTCGAGCGCGTCCTGCTCGAGCTGCGCCTGCGCGAGGGCGCGCCCCTGGACCTGCTGAAGGCGGACGGCCTGGCCGCCGCCCGCCGGGCCCTGTCCGACGGACTGCTCCGGCCGGAGCCGTACGACGAGGGCCGGGCGGTGCTGACCCTGCGGGGACGGCTGCTGGCGGACGCGGTGGTCAGGGACCTGGTGGACTGAGCGGCCGGGGCGACCGGACGGCGGCGGAGTCCTGCCTGGGGGCTTACCGGGCGGCCGGCGCGGGAGCCCCGGAGTTCACCCGACGGCCGGCGCGGGAGCCCAGGGGCTCACCGGACGGCCGGCCCCGGAGCCCCGGAGCCCACCGGACGGGCCGGCCCCGGAGCCCCGGAGCCCACCGGACGGGCCGGCCCCGGAGCCCCGGAGCCCACCGGACGGGCCGGCCCCGGAGCCCAGGGGCTCACCGGAGGGCCGGCGCCGGAGCCCAGGGGTTCACGGGACGGCGGCGCCGGAGCCCTGCCTCGGCGCCCACCGGACGGCCGGCGCCGGAGCTCCAGGGTCCACCAGACGGCCGGAGCCCCGGCCGCGCCCCGCCTCAGGGCTCGACCGGCACCGTCACATGGTCGATCAGCCGCTCCACGCAGCCCAGCAGCTCCGGCTCCAGGTCCTTGTACGACCCGACCCGTCCCAGGATCGCCTGCCACACCGCGCCGGTGTTCTCCGGCGGCCAGCCCAGGGCCCGGCACACGCCCGTCTTCCAGTCCTGGCCGCGCGGGACGCGGGGCCACTCGGCGATCCCCAGGGACGCCGGTTTCACGGCCTCCCAGATGTCGACGTAGGGGTGGCCCACCACCAGGGCGTGTTCGCCGGTCACCTCCTGCGCGATGCGCCACTCCTTGGAGCCCGGCACGAGATGGTCCACCAGGACGCCGAGGCGGGCGTCCGGACCGGGGGCGAACTCCGCGACGATCGCCGGGAGGTCGTCCACGCCCTCCAGGTACTCCACGACCACGCCCTCGATCCGCAGGTCGTCGCCCCAGACCTTCTCGACGAGCTCGGCGTCGTGGCGGCCCTCCACGTAGATCCGCCCGGCCCGGGCCACCCGCGCGCGGGCGCCGGGCACGGCCACCGAACCGGACGCCGTACGGGCGGGGCGGGCGGGGGCGGAGGACGGGCGCACGAGCGTCACCGCCCGCCCCTCCAGCAGGAAGCCGCGCGGCTCCAGCGGGAACACGCGGTGCTTGCCGAAGCGGTCCTCCAGGGTCACCGTGCCCGCCTCGCAGCGGATCACCGCGCCGCAGAAGCCGGTGCCGGGCTCCTCGACCACCAGACCCGGCTCGGCCGGGACCTCGGGAACCGGCTGGGGCTTCTTCCACGGCGGGGTGAGGTCGGCGGAGTACTGGCGCATTCGGATGACGATAGGAGAAGCCGGGGCCCCGTCAGGGCGACACGCCGAACCGCCGCGCCAGCTCGTCCCGCTGCCGCCGGACGAACGCGGCGTCCACCACCGCTCCGTGACCGGGGACGTACAGCGCGTCCTCGCCGCCCAGGGCGAGCAGCCGGTCCAGCGCGTCCGGCCAGCGGGAGGGCACCGCGTCCGGGCCCGCCTGCGGCTCGCCGGACTCCTCGACCAGATCGCCGCAGAAGACGACCTCGGGCGAACCGGGGACCAGGACCGCGAGGTCGTGGGCGGTGTGGCCGGGGCCGACGTTGGCCAGCAGGACCTGGCGGCCGCCGCCCAGGTCCAGGGTCCACTCGCCGGTGACGTGGTGGCGGGGCGCGGCCAGCGCGGCCGAGGCCTCGCGCGCCGCCTCGGCGTCCAGACCGTGGCGCACCGCGTCCGCGCGCAGTTCGTCGCCCGCGCGGGCCCCGGTCAGGGCCCCGTCCACACCCACCGCGCCGAACACCTCCGCGTCCGGGAACGCCGCAGCGCCGAAGACATGGTCGAAGTGGGGGTGGGTGAGCGCGAGATGGGTCACATCGCGGCCGGCCAGCCATGCGGCCCGCGTCCGCAGCAGTTTCCCTTCAGACAGGCTCGAACCCGCGTCGATCAGGAGCGCCGCGCCGTCTCCGAGGACCAGCCCCGCCGTGCAGTCCCACACCGGGAGCCGGCACCGGCCGACCCCTGTGGCCAGCGGCTCCCATCCCAGGTCTTCCCAAGTCACCGTCATACCGCGACGCTAACGGTGACGCCCTCGCGGGGCACGGTCGTACGGGACCGGTCTTGCCGGGGGGCCACCCGACAGCCGTACACTGGGCCGGTGAGGCTGGCACTCCCATGTTCCGAGTGCCAGGCGGGGGCAACAGAGGGACAGAGCGCCAGGGTGACGACTGCTGGAGGTGTGCGCGATGCTCAGTGAACGAAGGCTCCAGGTGCTGCGCGCCATCGTCCAGGACTACGTCGGAACCGAGGAGCCGGTCGGCTCCAAGGCCCTCACCGAGCGCCACAACCTCGGCGTCTCCCCGGCGACCGTGCGCAACGACATGGCGGCCCTGGAGGACGAGGGCTTCATCGCGCAGCCGCACACCAGCGCCGGACGGATCCCGACCGACAAGGGCTACCGGCTGTTCGTCGACAAGCTCGCCGAGGTCAAGCCGCTCACCGCCCCCGAGAAGCGGGCGATCCAGAACTTCCTCGACGGCGCCGTCGACCTCGACGACGTCGTGGCCCGCACGGTGCGGCTGCTCGCGCAGCTCACCCGGCAGGTGGCCGTCGTGCAGTACCCCTCGCTGACCCGGTCCACGGTCCGGCACGTCGAGCTGCTGTCGATGGCCCCGGCCCGGGTGATGCTGGTGCTGATCACCGACACCGGCCGGGTCGAGCAGCGGATGGTCGACTGCCCGGCGCCGTTCGGCGAGGCCTCGCTCGCGGATCTGCGGGCGCGGCTGAACAGCCGGGTGGCGGGCCGGCGCTTCACGGATGTGCCCCCGCTGGTGCAGGATCTGCCGGAGGCCTTCGAACCGGAGGACCGCGGCACGGTCCAGACGGTCCTCTCCACCCTCCTGGAGACGCTCGTCGAACAGACCGAGGAGCGGCTGATGATCGGCGGCACCGCCAATCTGACGCGCTTCGGACATGACTTCCCCCTCACCATCCGTCCCGTCCTGGAGGCCCTCGAGGAGCAGGTCGTGCTCCTCAAGCTCCTGGGCGAGGCGGGGGATTCGGGCATGACCGTGCGCATCGGTCACGAGAACGCCTACGAGGGACTCAACTCCACGTCGGTGGTGTCGGTGGGCTACGGTTCGGGCGGCGAGGCAGTCGCCAAGCTCGGCGTGGTCGGACCGACCCGCATGGATTACCCGGGAACGATGGGAGCGGTACGCGCAGTGGCACGTTACGTCGGACAGATCCTGGCGGAGTCGTAAGTGGCCACGGACTACTACGCCGTTCTCGGCGTGCGTCGCGACGCGTCGCAGGATGAGATCAAGAAGGCCTTCCGGCGGCTCGCGCGCGAGCTGCACCCGGACGTGAACCCGGACCCGAAGACCCAGGAGCGGTTCAAGGAGATCAACGCCGCCTACGAGGTGCTGTCGGACCCGCAGAAGAAGCAGGTCTACGACCTCGGCGGCGACCCGCTCTCGCAGGCCGGCGGCGCGGGCGCGGGCTTCGGCGCGGGCGGCTTCGGCAACTTCTCGGACATCATGGACGCGTTCTTCGGCACGGCGTCCCAGCGCGGCCCGCGTTCGCGTACGCGGCGCGGCCAGGACGCGATGATCCGGATCGAGGTCGAGCTCGACGAGGCGGCCTTCGGCACGACCAAGGACATCCAGGTCGACACGGCCATCGTCTGCACCACGTGCAGCGGCGAGGGCGCGGCGCCGGGCACCTCCGCGCAGACCTGCGACATGTGCCGCGGCCGTGGTGAGGTCTCCCAGGTCACCCGGTCCTTCCTGGGCCAGGTCATGACCTCGCGGCCCTGTCCGCAGTGCCAGGGCTTCGGCACCGTCGTGCCGACCCCGTGCCCGGAGTGCGCCGGTGACGGCCGGGTCCGCTCCCGCCGGACCCTGACGGTGAAGATCCCGGCCGGTGTCGACAACGGCACCCGGATCCAGCTCGCCGGCGAGGGCGAGGTCGGCCCCGGCGGTGGTCCGGCCGGCGACCTCTACGTCGAGATCCACGAGCTGCCGCACTCGACGTTCCAGCGGCGCGGCGACGACCTGCACTGCACGGTGACCATCCCGATGACGGCGGCGGCCCTCGGCACGAAGGTGCCGCTGGAGACGCTCGACGGCATGGAGGAGGTCGACATCCGGCCCGGCACCCAGTCCGGCCAGTCGATCCCGCTGCACAACCGGGGCGTCACGCACCTGCGCGGCGGCGGCCGCGGCGACCTCATCGTCCACGTCGAGGTCCAGACCCCGAACAAGCTCGACCCGGAGCAGGAGCGCCTGCTGCGCGAGCTGGCCAAACTCCGCGGCGAGGAACGCCCCCAGGGACAGTTCCAGCCGGGGCAGCAGGGGTTGTTCTCGCGGTTGAAGGACGCGTTCAACGGTCGCTGACGGGTGTCGGGCCGGCTGCCGGGGGTCCGGGGGTCGGCCCCCGGGCGGGCACGGTCAGCCGGGGCAGCAGGGACTGTTCTGGCGGTTGAAGGACGCGTTCAACGGTCGCTGACCGACGGCGCCCGACGGTTTCGCCGTACGGCTCGGGTGGCTCTCGCAAACAGGTGAAAGCCACCCGTGCCACAGGCCTATGCCTCCCGGAAGTCCCGATTCGGACTTGTTCGAAGGACGTGACAACATGCGGGCATGTCCTCCGCGCTGACCGGTCTTCTCCCCCTTCCGATCGTGCAGGCCCCCATGGCGGGCGGCGTCTCCGTGCCGCAGCTCGCCGCCGCCGTGTCCGAGGCCGGAGGGCTCGGCTTCCTGGCCGCCGGGTACAAGACGACGGACGGCATGTACCAGGAGATCAAGCAGTTGCGCGGACTGACCGCCCGCCCCTTCGGCGTGAACCTCTTCATGCCGGTCCTCGAACACCCCGACCCCGCCGCGGTCGACGTCTACGCCCACCAGCTCGCCGGCGAGGCCGCCTGGTACGAGACCGAGCTGGGCGATCCCGACAGCGGCCGCGACGACGGCTACGACAACAAGCTGGCCGTCCTGCTGGACAACCCTGTCCCGGCGGTCTCCTTCCACTTCGGCGTGCCCGCCGCGGAGGCCCTGGCGGCCCTGCGCCGCGTCGGCACCGTCACGCTCGTCACCGCGACCACCGCCGAGGAGGCGCTCGCGGTGGAGCGGGCCGGCGCCGACGCGGTGATCGTGCAGGGCGTGGAGGCCGGCGGCCACCAGGGCACCCACCGCGATCTGCCCGGGGCCGAGCGGGCCGGGACGGGCCTGCTGTCCCTCGTCGCGCAGGTCCGCGAGACCGTCGCCCTGCCGATCGTCGCCGCCGGCGGCATCATGCGCGGCAGCCAGATCGCCGCCGTGCTCGCCGCGGGCGCGAGCGCCGCCCAGCTCGGCACCGCGTTCCTCGCCACGCCCGAGTCCGGGGCGTCCGCGCTGCACAAGCAGGCGCTGACCGACCCCCTCTACGTACGCACCGAGCTCACCCGGGCGTTCTCCGGGCGCCCGGCCCGCGGGCTGGTGAACCGCTTCGTGCGCGAGCACGGCCCCTACGCCCCCGCCGCCTACCCCGACGTCCACCACCTCACCGCGCCGCTGCGCAAGGCGGCCGCGAAGGCCGGCGACGCCCAGGCGATGTCGCTGTGGGCGGGCCAGGGGCACCGCATGGCACGGGACCTGCCCGCCGGGCGGCTGGTGGAGGTACTGGCCGGGGAACTCGCCGCGGCCAGGACAGCGTTGTCGGACCTTCCGGCACAAGGAGGTGCGCACGGATGACGGCTCCCGTGTTCGTGGTCGACCGGCTCGACGGCGTGGGACGCGAGTTCGTGCTCGACGGCCCCGAGGGACGGCACGCCGTCTCGGTGAAGCGGCTGCGGTCCGGTGAGGACGTGGTGCTCACCGACGGGCTCGGGCGCTGGGCCGAGGGCGTGGTGAAGGCCGCCGAGGGCAAGGACCGGCTGGTCGTGGAGCTCGCCCCGGTCCACGAGGAGCCCGGGGAACAGCCCCGGATCACCGTCGTGCAGGCGCTGCCCAAGGGCGACCGCGGTGAACTCGCCGTGGAGACCATGACGGAGACCGGCGTGGACGCGATCGTCCCGTGGGCCGCCTCCCGCTGCATCACGCAGTGGAAGGGCGAGCGCGGGCTGAAGGCCCTCGCCAAGTGGCGGGCCACCGCCCGCGAGGCGGGCAAGCAGTCCCGCCGGGTGCGCTTCCCGGAGGTCGCGGACGCCGCGACGAGCAGGCAGGTTGCGGCACTTCTCGCCAGAGCCGACTTCGCCGCCGTGCTCCACGAGAGCGGCGAGGAACCCCTCGCCACCGCCGAACTGCCCGCCGAGGGCGAGATCGTGCTGGTCGTCGGCCCCGAAGGGGGCGTGTCCCCGGAGGAGTTGGCGCTGTTCGCGGAAGCGGGCGCGAAGCCCTACGTCCTCGGGCGCACCGTGCTGCGGACATCGACCGCCGGCACCGCGGCGGCGGCCCTGCTGCTGGGCCGCACCGGCCGCTGGTCCTGAGGACGGGGGAAGGTCATGGAACTCGCCCAGGTACGGCTGCTGGTGACGGACTTCGCCGCCTGCTACCGCTTCTACGCCGACGTCCTCGGCCTCAAGCCCCGGTCGGGCGCGACCGAAGGACCGTACGAGAAGTTCAGCCCCGCCGCCGGCTCCGCGGGCATCGCGCTGCAGGACCGGGCGATGATGGCCGCGGTGCTGGGCGAACTGGGCGACACGGCGGCCGGGCACCGGTCCCTGGTGGTGCTGCGGGTGGACGACCTCGACGCGTACTGCGAGCAGATCACCGGCCGCGGCGCCGAACTCCTGCACGGCCCGGCGCCGATGACCGACCGGATGCGGGTGGCCCATCTCAAGGACCCCGAGGGCAACCTGGTGGAGCTTCAGGAGTGGCTGCTGCTCGGGGGCTAGATCCGTCAGAAGGGCCTCAGGGCCCTTCTGACGGCTCTCCGCGGCGTCGCGACGCCCCGGCACGCACTCCCCCAGCGCCTCAAGGGCGTGGGAGGTACCCCCAGCCGCACGGTGCGAAGGGACAGGTGGCTCCGCCACATGACCCTCCGCGCCGCACGCCGACCGCACGCACCGGACGCCGCTCCTTCTCCCCCGGAGATCCGCCAGAAGGGCCCTGGCACACACGCGCGATGGCCGTATGCGTACTACCGCGACGGGCGGGGCGGTGGCAGGCTGTCCCCCATGGGGGCATTGCGACGGATTTGGCGCGGCGGACGAGGACGACGGACCCGGCGGGGCGCGGCAGCGCTGGCGCTCGCGGTGATCGCCGTGGGCGGGGTGGCGGCGTGCGACCCGGCGGGTCTTAGTTCGGCCACGGTCTCGTTCACCACCGATCAGTTGGCCACCCGGGAGCTGGAGCGGATGAACGCGAACGTGCGCTGGCTCACCTGCACGGCCAAGGTGGACGGCGGCGACAGCGCCTCGCCGTCCGCGACGCGGGACGACGTGGCCACCGTCCACTGCGAGGGCGAGACCGACGACGGCAAGGACATCACGGTCGACGGCCGGGTGACCCGCGCGGTCGACGGGGCGTGCGTACGCGGCGACCTGACCGCGAAGGTCGGCGGCAGGCAGGTGTTCCGCGTGCAGGGCCTCGGCGACTGCGACGCCGCCCCCACCCCGCCCGCGGGCCAGGTGCCCGGCCCCGCCGTCACGGTGACCGTCACCCAGACCGTCTGGTGCGACGACTACCCGCAATGCCGCCCGGTGCAGGGCAAGTAGCCCCCGGAGGTCGTCAGCAGCCCCCGGCGGTGGCCAAGCAGCCTCCGGAGGCCGTCAAGTAGCCCCTGGCAGTGGCCTAGCAGCCTCCGGCGGTGGCCAAGCAGCCTCCGGAGGCCGTCAAGTAGCCCCTGGCAGTGGCCTAGCAGCCTCCGGAGGTCATCAGCAGCCCCCGGCGGTGGCCAAGCAGCCCCCGGCGGTGGCCAAGCAGCCCCCGGAGGTGCCCAAGCAGCCCCCGGCCACGGCCAAGTGATCGGAACCGCCCGCCTCGCCCGCCTCCGCTGCATACGCTTGATCGCGTGACGCAGACCGCAGCTCCGACCCCGTCGGCCTACCTCCGCTTCCCGCACCTGCACGGCGAGTCGGTCGCCTTCGTCGCCGAGGACGACGTCTGGCTCGCGCCGCTCGACGGCGGCCGGGCGTGGCGGGTGAGCGCCGACAACATGCCGGTGACCATGCCGCGCATATCGCCCGACGGCACCACCGTCGCCTGGACCTCCACCCGCGACGGCACCCCCGAGGTGCACATCGCCCCGGCCGACGGCGGACCCGCCCGGCGGCTGACGTACTGGGGCAGTGCGAAGACCCAGGTGCGCGGCTGGACCCCGGACGGCCGGGTCCTGGTGCTCAGCACCCACGGCCAGGCCACCCTGCGCCGCACCTGGGCGCGGGCCGTCCCGCTCGACGGCGGCCCGGCCGAGACGCTGCCCTACGGTCCCGTCGGCGACGTGGCGTTCGGCCCGGCCACCGTGCTGCTGTCCGCGCCGATGGGCCGCGAGGCGGCGTGGTGGAAGCGCTACCGGGGCGGTACCGCGGGCAAGTTGTGGATCGACCGGGCCGTCGGCGGCGAGGAAGGCGCCGGCGAGTTCGTCCGGCTGCACGAGAACCTCGACGGCAACATCGAGCACCCCTGCTGGGTGGGCGAGCGCCTCGCCTTCCTCTCCGACCACGAGGGCACCGGCGCGCTGTACTCCTCCCTCGCCGACGGCTCCGACCTGCGCCGCCACACCCCCCTCGGAGGCTTCTACGCCCGGCACGCGACGAGCGACGGCCACCGGGTCGTCTACGCCCGCGCGGGCGAACTCTGGCTCCTGGACGACCTGGAGGGCGCCGAGCCGCGCCGCCTGGACGTCCGGCTCGGCGGCCAGCGCACCGACCGGCAGCCCCACACCGTGGACGCCGGCCGCTGGTTCGGCTCCGCGGCCCCCGACCACAGCGCCCGCGGCAGCGCGGTGAACGTGCGCGGCGCGGTCCACTGGGTCACCCACCGCGCCGGCCCCACCCGCGTCCTGGCCGCCGAACCCGGCGTCCGCGCCCGGCTGCCGCGCACCTTCCGCGTCGAGGGCGAGGAATGGGCGGTGTGGGTGACGGACGCCGAGGGCGAGGACGCCCTGGAGTTCGCGCCCGCCACCGGCCCCGCGCCCGGCACCACCGCGCGCCGTGTCGCGGCCGGCCGGCTGGGCCGGGTCCTCGGCCTCGCCATGGCCCCCGACGGCACCCGCGCCGCGGTCGCCGCGCACGACGGACGCGTGCTCCTCGTGGAACGCGAGAGCGGCGAGGTCCGCGAACTCGACCGCAGCGAGCACGGCGACGTGTCCGGCCTCGCCTTCTCGCCCGACTCCGGCTGGCTCGCCTGGTCCCACCCCGGCCCGCACCCGCTCAGCCAGCTCAGGCTCGCCAACACCACCGACCTGACGGTCACCGAGGCGACCCCGCTGCGCTTCCAGGACTACGCGCCCGCCTTCACCCTCGACGGCAGGCACCTCGCGTTCCTCTCCACCCGCTCCTTCGACCCGGTCTACGACGAGCACGTCTTCGACCTGGCCTTCGTCACCGGATCGCGTCCGCATCTGATCACCCTCGCCGCGACCACGCCCTCGCCCTTCGGCCCGCAGCGCCACGGCCGCCCCTTCGAGGTGTCCGACAAGGACGAGACCCCCGACAGCGAGGGCACCCCCACCACCCGTATCGACCTCGACGGCCTCGCCGACCGCATCGTGCCCTTCCCGGTCGAGGCCGCCCGCTACTCCAACCTGCGCGCCGCCAAGGACGGTGTGCTGTGGCTGCGCCACCCCGTGCGCGGTGTCCTCGGAGTCTCCCGGGCCACGCCCGACGCGCCCGACCCGCACACCGAGCTGGAGCGCTACGACCTCGCCGGGCAGCGCGTGGAGCATCTCGCCTCCGACGCCGACCACTTCGCGGTCAGCGGAGACGGCAAGCGGGTCCTGCTGTGGACCGACGGCCACCTCAAGGTCGTCCCCAGCGACCGGCGGGCCTCCTCCGACGTCGACAGCGACTCCAACATCACCGTCGACCTCGGGCGGGTCCGCCGGACCGTCGACCCGGCCGCCGAGTGGCGCCAGATGTTCGACGAGACCGGCCGCATCATGCGCGACCACTTCTGGCGCGCCGACATGAACGGCGTCGACTGGGACGCCGTCCTGGACCGCTACCGCCCCCTCGTGGACCGCGTCGCCACCCACGACGACCTCGTCGACCTGCTCTGGGAGGTGCACGGCGAACTGGGCACCTCCCACGCCTACGTCATCCCGGGCGGCGGCCACGGCGGCGACCGGCAGGGTCTGCTGGGCGCCGACCTCTCGCGCCACGAGGACGGGACCTGGCGGGTGGACCGCGTCCTGCCCACCGAGACCTCGGACCCCGAGGCCCGCTCCCCGCTGGCCGCGCCGGGCGTGGCCGTGCGGCCGGGGGACGCCGTCGTAGCGGTCGCGGGAGTGCCGGTGGACCCGGTGACCGGCCCCGGGCCGCTCCTAGTGGGCACGGCGGACCGGCCGGTGGAACTGACCGTCGCCCCCTCGGGCGGCGGCGACCTCCGCCATGCCGTGGTGGTCCCGCTGGCAGACGAGGAGCCCCTGCGCTACCACGCCTGGGTCGCCGACCGCCGCGCCCATGTCCACCGGGTCTCCGGCGGCCGCCTCGGCTATCTGCACGTCCCCGACATGCAGGCCCCCGGCTGGGCGCAGATCCACCGCGACCTCAGGGTGGAGGTCGCCCGCGAGGGACTCGTCGTCGACCTGCGCGAGAACCGCGGCGGCCACACCTCCCAGCTGGTCGTGGAGAAACTGGCCCGCCGCATCGTCGGCTGGGCCGTCCCGCGCGGCATGCGGCCCTACAGCTACCCCCAGGACGCCCCGCGCGGTCCGGTGGTCGCCGTGGCCAACGAGTTCTCCGGCTCCGACGGCGACATCGTCAACGCCGCCATCAAGGCGCTCGGTCTCGGCCCGGTCGTCGGGGTGCGCACCTGGGGCGGGGTCGTCGGCATCGACAGCCGCTACAGCCTGGTGGACGGCACGCTGATCACCCAGCCCAAGTACGCCTTCTGGCTGGACGGTTACGGCTGGGGCGTGGAGAACCACGGCGTTGACCCGGACGTGGAGGTCGTGCAGACGCCGCAGGACTGGGCGGCGGGCAGGGACACCCAGCTCGACGAGGCGATCCGGCTGGCCCTGGAGGGGCTCAGGACCCGGCCGCCGAAGACACCCCCGGTCGTCGGGGACGAGGAGTGACCGGCCACGGCAACTCGCGGACGCCGACGATACGATGCCTCACGTCACCCCACCCCGGAGGGAGCCGCATGGCGGGCGAAGCTCAGGAAGACTGCCTGTTCTGCAAGATCGTCGCGAAGCACATCCCCGCGACGATCGTGCGGGAGACGGACACCACGGTCGCCTTCCGCGACATAAACCCGCAGGCTCCCACCCACGTCCTGGTGATCCCCAAGGTCCACTACGCCGACGCCGCCGAACTGGCCGCCGCGGAACCGGCGATCGCCGCGGACGTGCTGCGTGAGGCCCGGTCCGTCGCGGACGAGGACAAGCTGGACAGCTACCGCATCGTCTTCAACACGGGCAGCGGCGCGGGCCAGACGGTGTGGCACACCCACGCCCATGTCCTCGGGGGCCGCGGCCTCGAATGGCCCCCGGGATAAGGTGTCGTGTCCGCTCGTGAACTGGTGGTGCTGGGCACCGCCAGCCAGGTCCCGACCAGGCATCGCAACCACAACGGCTATTTCCTGCGCTGGGACGGCGACGGCCTGCTGTTCGACCCCGGCGAGGGCACGCAGCGCCAGATGCTGCACGCCGGGGTCGCCGCGCACGACCTGAACCGGATCTGTGTCACGCATTTCCACGGCGACCACTCGCTGGGCCTGGCCGGGGTGATCCAGCGCGTGAACCTCGACCAGGTGCCGCACGAGGTCACCGCCCACTTCCCGGCGTCCGGCCGCCACTTCTTCGACCGCCTCCGCTACTCCACGGCCTACCGGGAGTCGGTCCGGCTCACCGAGGCCCCGGTGGCAGGGGACGGCGTCATCGCCGAGACGCCCGGCTACCTGCTGGAGGCCCGCCGGCTCTCCCACCCCGTGGAGTCCTTCGGCTACCGCCTCACCGAGCCCGACGGCCGCCGCATACTGCCCGAGAAGCTGGCCGCGCACGGCGTCAGGGGCCCGGACGTGGGCCGTATCCAGCGCGACGGGGTGCTCGACGGCCTGTCCCTGGAGGAGGTCAGCGAGGTGCGGCGCGGCCAGCGGTTCGCGTTCGTCATGGACACCCGGCTGTGCGACGGGGCGTTCGCGCTCGCCGAGGGCTGCGACATGCTGGTCATCGAGTCGACGTTCCTCGACGAGGACGAGCGGCTCGCCACGGACCACGGTCACCTGACGGCGGGCCAGGCCGCGAGGGTGGCCCGGGAGGGCGGTGTGCGCCACCTCGTGCTCACCCACTTCAGCCAGCGCTACACCGACCCGGAGGAGTTCGAGCGCCAGGCGCGCGCGGCCGGGTTCGAGGGTGAGCTGACCGTGGCGCACGACCTGCTCCGGGTGGCCCTTCCGAAGCGTCGTTAGGACCCGCCGCCGATCGCGGCAGTTCCGAAACGAGGGCGATACGGTCGTACGATGCCGTAATGCCCCTCCCCAAAGCCGAACTGCACCTCCACATCGAAGGCACGCTTGAGCCGGAGCTGGCCTTCGAGCTGGCCGCGCGCAACGGCGTGACCCTGCCGTACGCCGACACGGACGCGCTCCGCGAGGCGTACCGCTTCGACGACCTCCAGTCCTTCCTGGACCTGTACTACGAGCTGATGGCGGTCCTGCGCACCGAACGGGACTTCGCCGATCTCGCCGACGCCTATCTCGCGCGTGCCGCCGCGCAGGGGGTGCGGCACGCGGAGATCTTCTTCGACCCGCAGGCCCACCTCGCGCGCGGTGTGTCCATGGGCACGGTCGTCGAGGGGCTGTGGCGGGCGCTGGAGCACAGCGAGGAGAACCACGGCGTCTCCACCCGGCTGATCATGTGCTTCCTGCGCGACGAGTCCGCCGAGTCCGCGCTGCGGACACTGGACGAGGCCGAGCCGTATCTGCACCTGATCACCGGCGTGGGGCTGGACTCGGCCGAGGTCGGCCATCCGCCCGCGAAGTTCCGCGCGGTGTACGAGGCGGCCGCCGCGCTCGGGCTGCGCCGGGTGGCGCACGCGGGCGAGGAGGGCCCGCCGGAGTACATCACCGAGGCCTTGGACGTGCTCGGCGTGGAGCGCGTAGACCACGGGCTGCGCTGCATGGAGGACCCGGCCCTGGTGGCCCGGCTGGTCCGGGACCGCGTCCCGCTGACGCTGTGCCCGCTGTCCAACGTCCGGCTGCGGGCGGTGGACTCCCTCGCCGGGCACCCGCTGCCCGCGATGCTGGACGCGGGCCTGCTGTGCACGGTGAACTCCGACGACCCCGCCTACTTCGGCGGCTACGCGGGCGACAACTTCACCGCCGTGCGCGAGGAACTGCACCTCGGCGACGAGACCCTGCGCGCCCTGGCGCGCAACTCCTTCCTCGCCTCCTTCCTGGACGACGACGAGGAACGCCGGGCGCGCTGCCTCGCCGAGGTCGAGGCGTACGAGTTCTAGGTCGGGGTCCGAAAGTCGCGCCTGCCTCGCGACGCCTGGCACGCACTCCCCGGAGGGGGACCCCCAGCGGCGTTGCCGAAACGCCCGAACAGCTCCGCTGTCAGGGCGCTCCGGCGCCTTGGGGGCGCAGGCACCGGACGCCGCGGGGCCCGCCCCTCGGGCGGACGACGGGACTTTCGAAACACGCCCTACAGGCGGCCGGTTCCGGTGCTGGGGGTCTGCTTCCGGTGGCCGCCGTCGCGCAGTGCCTCAGGCCGCCGTGGCCGTCCGCGGGGCGGGGCTCTCCACGGCGATCTCGACCACGGGCAGCGGCCGGCGGCCCGCCCGCAGCGCCACGGCCGTCATCGGTACGGCGATCAGCAGCAGCCCGGCCGCCAGGATCGCGCCCATCGCCGGGAAGCCCGCCTGCGCGGAGAGCAGACTGCCGGTCAGCGGGCCCGCGGCCGTTCCCAGCGAGGACGCCGAGCCGACGAGCACCGCCCAGCGGCCGCGCGGATCGAGGGAGGCGGCGAGGCCGATCAGATAAGACAGGACGATCGGGTAGCAGGCGTTCCAGGCGATCTCGCCGCCCGCGAAGGCCGGCAGGCCCGTGGCCGAGGCGCTGACCACGATGCACCCGGCGATCAGGACCGTCCCCGCGCCCACGGGCAGCGCATGGCCGAGCCGGGGACCGAGCGCCCCCGCGCCGAGGACGCCGAGCAGTCCGGCGCCGAGCGCGACGGCGAAGACCGCGCCGACGGTCGCCTCGGTGAGATGGGCCTGGGTCAGCCCGATGCGGCCGCTGACGCCCCACAGCGCGTTCTGCGCGAGCGACCAGAAGGGCATGACGGCGACCAGGACGAGACCGGCGCCGAGGTGGGGGAGCGGGGCGCGCTCGCGCCGGGCGCGCGGTACGGCCGCGGCGGCGGGCAGCCGCCCGGTGAACGGCCACACGGCCATCGCGGTCAGCGCGATCGCGGCCGGCGGCAGCCCGTGGCCGGGGCCGAGGTGCGGGACGGTCAGGTAGACGGCGCCCGCCAGCGCCGAGACGCCGAGCAGACCGAGCGCGGAGGCGCGGTGCGGATCGCGTTCGGCGGCTATCCGGGTGGCGGCGACCGCGGTCACCGTGCCCGAGCCGAAGCCGCCGACGACCGCTCCGGCGACGACGGCCGGTACGGCGTGCAGCAGCGCGGCCGTGCCGTAGCCGGTGACGGCGAGCAGCAGTCCGGCGCGGGCGAGGCGGCGAGGGCCTGCCCGCTCGACCAGTGAGGCCAGCAGGAACCCGGCGGTCGCCGAACTCAGCAGCAGCGCGCTGCCGATGGCACCCGCCTGGGTCGCGGACACGGGCAGAAAGGCGTCGAGCCGGCCGACGAGGGTCGGCAGCAGATAGGGAGCGAGGTACCCGGCCGTGAACAGGGCGACGAGCGGCCAGGGAGTGGTGCGGGGGGCGGACACGGGCGTTCCCAGGGCATGCGAAAGAAGCGGCACAAAAGGGGGATTGGGCGACGACTGTCGACGGACAGGAACGCGCGGGCAATTTGTATCAAGACCGGGCGGGCGCGGGGGAGGGCGGGTGATGTGATGTGGGGCACGTTCCCGTTTGGTGGTCGGGGGACTGGGTATAAGCGCGGCGCTGTTCGCATGCGCGTTCGTCTTTCACATACTTGAACAACTGCCGGAGGTCGTCCGTGCCCCACGCCCCGACCGTCGCCGAGGTCCGACTCACGCCCGTGCTGGTCGCCGACCCGCCGCTGCTCAACACCCAGGGCGTCCACCAGCCGTATACGCCGCGCCTGATCGTGGAGATCGTGACGGACGACGGGACCACCGGCGTCGGGGAGACCTACGGCGACACCGGATACCTCGAACTCGCCCGGCCACTGGCCGCGCTGCTGCCCGGACGCCGGGTCGACGACCTCAACGGGCTGTTCACGCTGATGGACGGCGTCGGGGTCGACGCCTCACGCGTGGACGACTCCGTCGACGTCGGCGGGCTGCGGGGGGTCCGGACCGCCGACAAGCTCCGTCTGTCCGTCGTCTCCGCCTTCGAGGTCGCCTGTCTCGACGCGCTCGGCAAGGCGCTCGGGCTGCCCGTGCACGCCCTGCTCGGCGGCAAGGTGCGCGACTCCGTCGAGTACGGCGCCTACCTGTTCTACAGGTGGGCCGAGCATCCGCAGGGCGTCCCGGCCGAGCGCGACGACTGGGGCGCGGCCCTCGACCCCGCCGGGATCGTCGAGCAGGGCCGCCGCTTCACCGAGCGCCACGGGTTCACCTCCTTCAAGCTCAAGGGCGGTGTCCTGCCGCCCGACGAGGAGGTCGCCGCCGTGCGCGCCCTCGCCGAGGCGTTCCCGGGGCGGCCGCTGCGGCTGGACCCCAACGGGGCCTGGTCGGTGGAGACGTCCGTGAAGGTCGCCGACGCCCTGCGGGACGTCCTGGAGTACCTGGAGGACCCGGCGCTCGGCACCGCCGCGATGGCCGAGGTCGCCGCGCGCACCGACGTGCCGCTCGCCACCAACATGTGCGTGACGACCTTCGGCGAGATCCCCGAGGCGTTCACGCGCGGTGCCGTGCGGATCGTGCTCTCCGACCACCACTACTGGGGAGGGCTGCGCAACACCCAGCACCTGGCCGCCGTGTGCCGCACCTTCGGCGTCGGCATGTCCATGCACTCCAACACCCATCTCGGCATCAGCCTGGCCGCCATGACCCAGGTCGCTGCCACCGTGCCCGGACTGCGCCACGCCTGCGACGCGCACTACCCCTGGCAGTCCGAGGACGTCCTCGCCGAGCGGATCGCCTTCACCGGGGGTCGCGTCACGGTCTCCGACGCACCCGGTCTCGGCGTCGAACTCGACCGTGACCGGCTGGACTTCCTGCACCGGCGCTGGCTGGCGGACGACGGCCGGCTGCGCGACCGTGACGACGCCGCGGCGATGCGGGTCGCCGAGCCGGGGTGGGTGACGCCAGGGGTGCCGCGCTGGTAGGACCGTGTCCGTGGGGGCGGTGGTGCGGGTGCGGCCGGTGCGGTGCGGACGGCCCGCCCGGGGTGATGTGATGCACACTGGCCTGAATCCACACCATGTGTCCGCCATGTGTCAGGAGCGCCATCGTGATCGCGTCCGAGGTGTCCATGGGGCAGGGGCCGCACCGCAGGTCCCAGGTCGACCCGCTCGCCGGGCTGCGGGCGCCCGCGGACCCGCCGTGGGACGTCTACCTCACCGGCACCGTCTTCCTCGACATCATCTTCACCGGGCTGGACTCCGCACCCGTGCGCGGCACCGAGTCCTGGGCGCGCGGCATGGGCTCCAGCCCCGGCGGCGTCGCCAACATGGCCACCGCGCTGGCCCGCCTCGGGCTGCGCACCTCCCTCGCGGCGGCCTTCGGCGACGACCACTACGGGGAGTACTGCTGGGACGCGCTGGAGCAGGGCGAGGGGATCGACCTCGGCTCGTCGCGGACGGTGTCGGGCTGGCACTCGCCGGTCACCGTCTCCATGGCCTACGAGGGGGAGCGCACGATGGTCTCCCACGGCCACGAGCCCCCGCCGGAGGAGCCCGCGCCGGACTGCCCGCCCCGGGCCCGGGCCGCCGTCGCCTCCCTCACACCCGGCAGACGGGCGCCGTGGATCGCGCAGGCCGCGGGGCAGGGGACGCGGCTGTTCGCCGACGTCGGCTGGGACGACACCGGGGCGTGGGATCTCGCGGGGCTGGCGGATCTGGAGCACTGCGAGGCCTTTCTGCCCAACGCGCAGGAGGCCATGCGGTACACCCGCACCGGGTGCCCCCGCGCTGCCGCGCAGGCGTTGACCGCTTACGTGCCCGTCGTCGTGGTGACGCTCGGCGCGGAGGGGGCCTACGCCATGGACGGGCGTACGGGGGAGACCGCCGAGGTCCCCGCCATCGCCGTCGAGGCGCTCGACCCCACCGGGGCGGGGGACGTGTTCGTGGCCGGCTTCGTCACGGGCACGCTCGCCGGGTGGCCGCTGGCGGACCGGCTGGCCTTCGCCGGGCTGACGGCGGCGCTGTCCGTGCAGGAGTTCGGGGGGTCGCTGTCGGCGCCGGGCTGGAGCGAGGTGGCCGCGTGGTGGCGCAAGGTCCATTCCCTGGCCGACCAGGACCCCGCGGCCCTGCGCCGCTACGCCTTCCTGGACCGGCTGGTCCCCGACGACTGCGTACGCCCCTGGCCGCTGCGCCGAGCCGTCCCCACGATCGGCTTCGGCAAATCCACCTGACCCCCGGCCCGAGCGCCCCGGCCCAGGCCGCGCCCCACCCAGCCCGGGCATGGGCCCCCGACCCTCCCCGGGCCCGGGCGCCCCTTCCAGGGCCGCTCCCCGCCCACCCGGGTCCGGCCACCCCCACCCGCCCCGGGTCCGGGCGCCCCCACCCGCCCCGATCCAGGGCCGCTCCCCGCCCACCCCGGGTCCCGGCGTCCCACCACCCGACCTTGGAAGGTGCCGCCGCGCCCACCCGTGCCGCCCCAAGCGGCACGCCTGCCCGCGGCTGGGAGCCGGGGAGGCGGGGCTGTGCCGATACGCGGCTCCGCCACGTGACCGCGCCGGCGCACACCGCCCTGCTTTCAGGGGCGCGGGGAACCGCGCGACCAGCCCACGAGGGCCCGCACCCGCCCCACGCCACGAGCGCCCGCACCCGCCCCGCTGCACAAGCGCAAGACGGCCCGCACCCGCCCCGCGCCACAAACCGCCCCGCACCAACGGCCACCCCAGCCACACCCACCTCATGAAAAGGCCTACGGCCTCGACCGCCCCCCGGCGTACTCTGGATGGCGCGAGGCCGCCCTCAGCCACGCGGCCGTGACGAGGAGGAAAAGCAGGCCTACAGAGCCGGCCCATGACTCAGACACCCACAGCTCACAGCCCCGCGCAGGGGCAGGCACGAGCACAGTTCACCGTCCCCGCCCAGCATCCGATGGTCACCGTGCTGGGGTCCGGAGACTCCCTCCTGCGCGTGATCGAGAAGGCCTTCCCGGCGGCCGACATCCACGTCCGGGGCAATGAGATCAGCGCGGTCGGCGAAGCGGCGGAAGTCGCCCTGATACAGCGCCTGTTCGACGAGATGATGCTCGTGCTCCGCACCGGGCAGCCGATGACGGAGGACGCAGTGGAACGCTCGATCGCCATGCTGAGGGCGAGCGAGAACGGCGAAGGCCCGGAGGAGACCCCGGCCTCGGTTCTCACCCAGAACATCCTGTCCTCGCGCGGCCGCACCATCCGTCCGAAGACGCTCAACCAGAAGCGCTACGTCGACGCGATCGACAAGCACACGATCGTCTTCGGCATCGGCCCCGCGGGCACCGGCAAGACCTACCTCGCCATGGCCAAGGCCGTGCAGGCCCTGCAGTCCAAGCAGTGCAACCGCATCATCCTGACCCGCCCGGCGGTGGAGGCGGGCGAGCGCCTGGGATTCCTGCCCGGCACCCTGTACGAGAAGATCGACCCCTACCTGCGCCCGCTCTACGACGCGCTGCACGACATGCTCGACCCCGACTCCATCCCGAGGCTGATGGCCGCCGGGACGATCGAGGTCGCGCCGCTCGCCTACATGCGCGGCCGCACCCTCAACGACGCCTTCATCATTCTCGACGAGGCCCAGAACACCAGCCCCGAGCAGATGAAGATGTTCCTCACCCGCCTCGGCTTCGACTCGAAGATCGTGATCACGGGCGACGTGACCCAGGTCGACCTGCCGAACGGCACCAAGTCCGGCCTGCGCCAGGTCCAGGACATCCTGGACGGCGTCGAGGACGTCCACTTCTCCCGGTTGTCGTCGCAGGATGTCGTCCGCCACAAGCTGGTGGGCCGTATCGTCGACGCGTACGAGCAGTACGACAGCCAGCACGGCACGGAGAACGGCGCGCACAGGGGCGGCCGGGGCAAGGCCGGGCACAAGGGGAAGTAGACCGAGCACGACCATGTCGATCGACGTCAACAACGAGTCCGGAACCGAGGTCGACGAGCAGGCGATCCTCGACATCGCCCGCTACGCACTCGCACGGATGCGCATCCACCCGCTCTCCGAGCTCTCGGTGATCGTCGTGGACGCCGACGCCATGGAGCAGCTGCACATCCAGTGGATGGACCTGCCAGGCCCCACCGATGTCATGTCCTTTCCCATGGACGAGCTCCGGCCGCCCGGCAAGGACGACGAGGAGCCCCCGCAGGGCCTGCTCGGCGACATCGTGCTGTGCCCCGAGGTCGCCGCCAAGCAGGGCGCCGAGGCGGACACGCAGCACACCATGGACGAGGAGCTCCAGCTCCTCACCGTCCACGGTGTGCTGCACCTGCTCGGCTACGACCACGAGGAGCCGGACGAGAAGGCCGAGATGTTCGGCCTCCAGGCGGCCATCGTGGACGGCTGGCGGCAGGAGAGGGGCCTGACCGGCCCGTCGCCCGCGCCGACCGTCTCGTAGCAGAGCGCTCGAGTCGACCATGAGTCCTCAACTCGTCCTCGGCGCGATCCTGCTGACCGTCGTCGCCTGGCTCGCCGCCTGCGCGGAGGCCGGCATCGCGCGGGTCTCCAGCTTCCGCGCCGAGGAGGCCGTGAAGTCCGGCCGCCGCGGCAGCGCGAAGCTCGCGCAGGTGGCCGCCGACCCCACCCGCTACCTGAACGTGGCCCTGCTGGTCCGCGTCGCCTGCGAGATGGCGGCCGCGGCCCTGGTCACCTACGCCTGCCTCGCGGAGTTCGACTCCACGGCCGAGGCCCTGCTGGTCGCCATCGCGGTCATGGTCCTGGTGTCGTACGTCGCCGTCGGGGTGTCCCCGCGCACCATCGGCCGCCAGCACCCGATGAACACCGCCACGGCGGCGGCGTACGTGCTGCTGCCGCTGGCCCGGGTGATGGGCCCGGTCCCGTCGCTGCTGATCCTCCTCGGCAACGCCCTCACCCCCGGCAAGGGCTTCCGGCGCGGCCCGTTCGCCTCCGAGGCCGAGCTGCGCGCGCTGGTCGACCTCGCCGAGCAGGAGTCCCTCATCGAGGACGAGGAGCGCCGTATGGTGCACTCCGTCTTCGAGCTCGGCGACACCCTGGTGCGCGAGGTGATGGTGCCGCGCACCGACCTCGTCCTCATCGAGCGCTACAAGACCATCCGCCAGGCCCTCACCCTCGCCCTGCGCTCCGGCTTCTCCCGGATACCCGTGACCGGCGAGAGCGAGGACGACATCGTCGGGATCGTCTATCTGAAGGACCTCGTCCGCAAGACGCACATCAGCCGCGACGCCGAGTCCGAGCTGGTGTCGACCGCGATGCGCCCGGCGTTCTTCGTGCCCGACACCAAGAACGCCGGCGACCTGCTCCGCGAGATGCAGAAGGAACGCAACCACGTCGCCGTCGTCGTCGACGAGTACGGCGGCACCGCCGGCATCGTCACCATCGAGGACATCCTCGAGGAGATCGTCGGCGAGATCACCGACGAGTACGACCGGGAACTGCCGCCCGTGGAGAGCCTGGGCGAGGACCGTTTCCGGGTCACCGCCCGCCTCGACATCACCGACCTCGGCGAGCTGTACGACCTGGAGGAGTACGACGACGAGGACGTGGAGACCGTCGGCGGACTGCTCGCCAAGGCCCTCGGCCGGGTCCCCATCGCCGGCGCCTCCTCGGCGGTCGAACTGCCCGACGGCCGGCAGCTCAGGCTGACCGCGGAGTCCTCGGCGGGCCGCCGCAACAAGATCGTGACCGTGCTGGTGGAGCCGGTCGCACCGGCCGGGACCCCCGAGGAGCAGCCGGAGTGACGCCCCAGGAGCTGCGCGCCCTCTGCCTGTCGTTCAACGCGGCGGTGGAGGACTTCCCGTTCCGCCCGGAGATCTCCGTCTTCAAGGTCCGGGGCAAGCTGTTCGCCCTCACCGACCTGGGCGCGCGGCCCCTGACGGTCAACCTCAAGTGCGACCCGGACGACGCGGTGCGGCTGCGCACCGAGCACGAGGGCCTGATCGTCCCCGGCTACCACATGAACAAACGCCACTGGAACACGGTGACGGCCGACGGCACCCTCCCCGACGGCCTGGTCCGCGAACTCGTCGAGGACTCCTACGACCTCGTCGTCGCGGGCCTGCCCCGGCCCGACCGCCTCCGCCTCGACCGCCCCTAGGACCGGCCGTCCCCTTCCGGAACACCGGGCCCCGAGGGGCGGCGCGGGGCCCTGCACCCCGTCGCCGGGTGAGCCCGGGACGCCTACGTATCCTCGACCCATGACCGACAGCAACGCGCTCGACCCCGAGGACCGCAAGATCGTCACCCTGGCGCGCTCGGCCCGCGCCCGCAACGGGGTGCCGGAGGGCGCGGCCGTCCGCGACGAGACCGGCCGGACCTATGTCGCGGGGACGGTGGAGCTGGACTCGCTCGAGCTCAGCGCCCTGCGGACCGCCGTCGCCATGGCGGTGGCGTCCGGGGCGAAGTCGCTCGAGGCCGCGGCGGTGGTGACGGAGGCGCGGTCGGCGTCCGACGCGGACCTGGCCGCCGTACGCGATCTGGGCGGATCCGGGACGCCGGTGCTGGTCGCCGGCCCGGACGGGACCGTGCACACCACCGTCACCGCCGGCTAGGACCCTTCTACAGGGCGTCCGGGCCGCGCTCGCCCGTGCGGACCCGGACGACCGTGTCGACCGGCAGCGCCCACACCTTGCCGTCGCCGATCTTGCCGGTGTGCGCGGCCTTCACCACCGCGTCGATCACGTCGTCGGCGGCCGCGTCGTCGACGACGACCTCGATCCGGACCTTCGGCACGAGGTCGACCTGGTACTCCGCGCCGCGGTAGACCTCGGTGTGCCCGCGCTGGCGGCCGTAGCCGCTGGCCTCGGTGACGGTCAGACCCTGGACGCCCAGTTCCTGAAGGGCGTTCTTCACTTCGTCGAGGCGGTAAGGCTTGACGATCGCGGTGATGAGCTTCATGCCTGGGGCCTGACCTTCTGGGCGGTGGGGACGGAGTGGGCGACCGGGGCGCCGTGCCCCAGGACGCCGTGATCGTATGCGGTCTCCGCGTGCACCGTAAGGTCCAGGCCGGTGTGCTCGTGGTCCTCCTCGGCCCGGAAGCCCAGCACCTTGTCGATCAGCCTGGCGATGCCGTAGGTGACCGCGAACGCGTACGTCCCGACGGCCACGACCGCCACGAGCTGCCTGCCGAGCTGGCCGAGTCCGCCGCCGTGCAGCAGGCCCTCGGGCCCGCCGGTCATGGACTCCACCGCGAAGACGCCGATCAGCAGGGTGCCGATGACACCGCCGACCAGGTGCACCCCGACGACGTCGAGCGAGTCGTCGTAGCCGAACCTGAACTTCCAGCTCACGGCGTAGGAGCAGACGACACCGGCGGCCAGGCCGACCACGAGCGCGCCGAGCAGGGACACCGAGCCGCAGGACGGGGTGATCGCCACCAGGCCCGCGACCGCGCCCGAGGCGGCGCCCAGGGTGGTGGGGTGGCCGTCGCGCCGCTGCTCGACGAACAGCCAGCCCAGCAGGCCCGTGCAGCCCGCGGCGAGGGTGTTGAGGAAGGCGGCGGCGGCCAGGCCGTTGGCGCCCAGCGCCGAGCCCGCGTTGAAACCGAACCAGCCGAACCACAGCAGACCGGCGCCCAGCATCACCATGGGCAGGTTGTGCGGCCGCATGGAGTCCTTGCGGAAGCCCAGCCGCGGGCCCAGGACCAGGCACAGGGCGAGACCCGAGGCGCCCGAGGTGATCTCCACGGGCAGACCGCCCGCGAAGTCCAGCGCGCCCAGCTCGGCGACGATCCAGCCGCCCGGGCCCCACACCCAGTGGGCGACCGGGACGTATACCGCCAGCGCCCACACGGGCACGAAGACCAGCCACGCCCCGAACCTGGTCCGGTCCGCCACGGCACCGCTGATCAGCGCGGCGGTGATGATCGCGAAGGTGAGCTGGAAGGTGGCGAAGAGCACGGTGGGGACCGTGCCGTGGACGCTGTCCGGGCCGAGGCCCGCCATGCCGAGGTGCTCCAGGCCGCCGATCAGCCCGCCGCCCGCGTCCTCGCCGAAGGCGAGCGAGTAGCCGGCCGCCAGCCACACGACCGTGACCAGCGCGATCGAGACGAAGCTCATCATCAGCATGTTGAGGACGCTCTTGGCGCGGACCATGCCGCCGTAGAACAGGGCCAGGCCCGGGGTCATCAGCAGGACGAGGGCGGTGGCGGCGAGCAGCCAGGCCGTGTCGCCGGTGTCGACGTGCGCTGCGGCAAGGGTCACGGTCGTCTCCAACGGGTGGGGGATGCGAGAGAGACTCACCGCTGTCGGTTTCCGGTCGCGTACGGGTGTGTTTCCGTGAGGTTTCGTTGCCGTCGGGTTTCCGGAAGCTCACGGTGGGTGCCGTGCGGAACGGTCTTCGTGCCGGTGGTGCGGTACGGCTTCGGGGATCAGGGAGAATGAGCGGCATGAGCGCTCGCAACCAGTCATCCGAACAGCCGGCCGAGGATGGGGGCACCTCTCGCGCCCTTGAGGCAGCGGGGGAGCACCGGGCCGGTTTCGCGTGCTTCGTGGGACGGCCCAACGCGGGCAAGTCCACCCTCACGAACGCTCTGGTCGGGCAGAAGGTGGCGATCACCGCCAACCAGCCGCAGACGACCCGGCACACGGTCCGGGGGATCGTGCACCGCCCGGACGCGCAGCTGATCCTGGTGGACACCCCCGGGCTGCACAAGCCGCGCACGCTGCTGGGCGAGCGGCTGAACGACGTGGTCCGCACGACCTGGGCCGAGGTCGACGTGATCGGGTTCTGCCTCCCGGCGAACGAGAAGATCGGCCCCGGCGACCGCTTCATCGCCAAGGAGCTGGCGGGGATCAAGAAGTCCCCGAAGGTCGCCATCGTCACCAAGACGGACCTCGTCGACTCCAAGACCCTCGCCGAACAGCTGATCGCGATCGACCAGCTGGGCAGGGAGCTGGGCATCGAGTGGGCGCAGATCGTCCCGGTGTCGGCGACCGCGAACAAGCAGGTCGACCTGCTGGCGGACCTGCTGATCCCGATGCTGCCCGAGGGCCCCGCCCTGTACCCCGAGGGCGACCTCACCGACGAGCCCGAGCAGGTCATGATCGCGGAGCTGATCCGTGAGGCCGCGCTGGAGGGTGTGCGCGACGAGCTGCCGCACTCCATCGCCGTGGTCGTCGAGGAGATGCTTCCGCGCGAGGACCGGCCCGCCGACAAGCCCCTCCTCGACATCCACGCCTTCGTCTACATCGAGCGGCCCAGCCAGAAGGGCATCATCATCGGCCCCAAGGGCAAGCGGTTGAAGGAGGTCGGGATCAAGTCGCGCAAGCAGATCGAGGCGTTGCTGGGTACGCCGGTGTTCCTCGACCTTCATGTGAAGGTCGCCAAGGACTGGCAGCGGGATCCGAAGCAGTTGCGGAGGCTCGGTTTTTGAGCGTGGCTCGGGGCGCGAGGGCGTTGTAGGGCGCCTTCTGCGCGTGCCTCCTCGGGTGGGGTGGCGGGTGCGGGTCGTGTGCGGCTTGTCGCGCAGTTCCCCGCGCCCCTCAGGGCGGTGTCGGCCGTGTGCCTTTATCGGGCGCGCTGGGACCTGTGCGCCTTCAGGGCGTTGCCGGCGGCGTGCCTTCGGACGGACTGGAACCCGCGCCCCGTTCGGGGCGTTCAGGTGTGCTGGTTCCTGAGCAGGGACCGGTACCAGGCGTATGACGCCTTGGGGGTTCTGGTGCGGGTCTCGTGGTCGACGTGGACCAGGCCGAATCTGCGCTCGTAGCCCTCCGCCCACTCGAAGTTGTCCAGGAGGGACCAGACGAAGTACCCGCGGACGTCGACGCCCTGCTCGATCGCGCGGTGCAGCGCGCGGACGTGGCCGTCCAGGTAGGTGATGCGGGCCTGGTCGTCGAGGCCCTCGTAGGAGCAGCCGTTCTCGGTGATGACGACGGGCGGCAGGCGCTCGGCGTAGCGGCCGCGGAAGTCCGTCAGCAGTTCGGTGAGCGCCGAGGGGACCACCGGCCAGCCGAAGTCGGTCCTCGGGACGTCCTCGATCTCCCTCACGGAGAAGGGGAGTTCGGCGGGCATCCGGACGCCGCCGAAGTCGATCTCCGTGCCCTGCGGGGCGCCCACCCGGGTCGGGGCGTAGTAGTTGATCCCGTACCAGTCGACGGGCTCCCCGACGACCTTCAGGTCCGCGGCCACGTCGCCCGGCATGAGTTCGGCGATGCCCTCCGGGTACCGCCCGAGCAGGACCGGGTCCGCGAACAGGCGGTTGAGCAGCAGGTCGTAGAAGCCGGCCGCCTCCAGGTCGGCCTCGTCGCGTGAGGCCGGCCAGGTCGGGCCGTGGGAGTTGGCGATACCGATGTCCGTGGCGCCGGCCGCGCGCAGCGCCTGGACGGCCAGGCCGTGCGCGAGGAGCTGGTGGTGGGCGACCGGCAGGGCGTCGAACAGCAGCTGCCGGCCCGGGGCGTGGACGCCGAGGGCATGGCCCAGCAGGGTGTGCTCGGCGGGCTCGTTGAGGGTGATCCACTTCTCCACGCGGTCGCCGAGCCTGCCGGCGACGACCGACACGTACTCCGCCAGCCGCGCGGCGGTGTCCCGCTCCAGCCAGTCCAGCGCGGCCGGCAGGTCCCAGTGGAAGAGGGTCGGCACCGGGCGGACCCCCGCCGCGCACAGCTCGTCGACGAGCCGGTCGTAGAAGTCCAGGCCGCCGGGGGCGTTCACCCGGGGCCAGGAGACGGAGAACCGGTAGGCGTCCACGCCGAGCCCGGCCAGCAGCGCCACGTCCTCGCGGTAGCGGTGGTAGTGGTCGCAGGCCACGGCCGCCGTCGAGCCGTCCTTCACCCGGCCCGGCACGGCCGTGAACTCGTCCCAGACGGAGGGGCCGCGCAGCTCAGCGGCCCCCTCGATCTGATGGGCCGAGGTCGACACGCCCCACAGGAAGCCGGCCGGGAAGCGGGGCATCGCGTCGCGCTCATGAGTCGCCATGCGCCGGATCATCCGTACCGTCGGTAACGGAAGTCAACGGGCAGGCGGGAAGAACCCGTTACGCGCCTTCCTTGAGCACCCTGCTGATCAGCCTGCGCTGCTCCTCGGTGAGCCGTGGGTCCGCGCAGTACACGGTCTTCCCGTCCACCGTGATCTGGTAGCTGAACCCGTCGGGCACGCCGATCGGGGGCGTGCCCCGGCCGTCCGCCATCGCGCCGTCGGCCAGGGCCTGCCACTCCCGGGCGTCGTCACGGCCCGAGGTGTCCACCTCGGCATGCCGCTCGATGCCCCCGAAACCACCTGTGCGCCGCACCAGAATCCGCATGGTTCCTGTCTAGTACGGAACTACGGCGTGCGCACGCCGACCTGCTCCCAGGCCTTGGTGACGGCCTGGAGCTCGTCGCCCTCGCGGTAGCGGTCGCGGGCCGCCGCGACGGTGAGGGCGGCGAAGTCCTCGAACTGCGCGTCCTCGGTGAGCCGGCCGCCGGTCAGCACGTCGTACCAGATCTGCCCGGCCCGTTCCCAGGCGTGACCGCCGAGGGCGGTGGCGGCGAGGTAGAAGGCGTGGTTGGGGATGCCGGAGTTGATGTGCACGCCGCCGTTGTCGCGGCCGGTGTGCACGTAGTCGTCCATGGTCGCGGGCTGCGGGTCCTTGCCGAGCACGTCGTCGTCGTACGCCGTGCCCGGTGCCTTCATCGAGCGCAGGGCCGTGCCGGTGACGCGCTCGGCGAGCAGGCCCGCGCCGATCAGCCAGTCGGCCTCGGTGGCGGTCTGGCCGAGGGTGTACTGCTTGATCAGCGAGCCGAAGACGTCGGAGAGCGACTCGTTGAGGGCGCCGGACTGGCCGAAGTAGGCGAGGTTCGCGGTGTACTGCGTGACGCCGTGGGCGAGTTCGTGGCCGATGACGTCGATGGGGATGGTGAAGTCGTTGAAGATCTCCCCGTCCCCGTCGCCGAACACCATCTGCTCGCCGTTCCAGAAGGCGTTGTTGTAGTCCTCGTCGTAGTGGACCGTGGCGTCCAGCGGGAGGCCGTCGCCGTCGATCGAGTCGCGTGCGAAGGCGTTCCGGAACAGCTCGAAGGTGGCACCGAGTCCCGCGTAGGCGCGGTTGACGGTGGCGTCCTTGCCGGGCTCCTGGCCTTCGCCGCGGACCCTCTCGCCGGGCAGGGCGGTCCGGTGCCGGGCGTCGTAGACCGTGCGGTGCGGCTGTCCGGTCTCCGCCTCGGGCGGCGCGGCGATCGCGGGCGCGCCGATCACCGTGGTCAGGCGGCGCTGGGTGCGTTCGAAGGCGTCGCGCTGGAGGGTCCGGCGGGCGGGTCCGGCGAGCGCGGGGTCCTCGGCGCGGGCGAGCGTGTCGAGGACGTGGGGCGGGACGATGGTGCAGAAGACGGGCTGGAAGCCCCCGTTCGTCGTCATGGCGGAACCATTGCACCGGGTGAGCGGGATGTCACCGGTTGCCACCATGATTGGTGAAATGTGGGGATGAGGGGGGTGTGGATGGTCGCTCTGTGCTACCGGCCGCGGGTCACGCGTGACCGGTGGCGCCCGCGCGGCGGAGTCGCGTCCCGGCTCCGCGCCCCTCGGGGTGTGGGTGGTGGCGTGACGTGGCACACCTTTTGTCCTGATATGGCACACGGTCCCGCATACTGATACACACCGCCACAACCGGAAGGGCTCGGCTAGCATGCTGCGCATCATGCGTTTCGGGCTGCTTCTTCTTAGCTGCCGCGGCGAGGGCCTGTAGTTCAGGTCGACTCCCTCCCCGCGGAGCTTCGTGTTGCGTGTCGGCCGTCCATCCGGACACCAAGAGGAGCCCCGCACTCATGGCGAACCGCCAGCAGCCCAGCACGATGCCGGTCCACAAGTACGGACGGTACGAACAGGTCGACATCTCCGACCGGACCTGGCCGGACCAGCGGATCACCGCCGCCCCCCGCTGGCTCTCCACCGACCTGCGTGACGGCAACCAGGCCCTGATCGACCCGATGTCGCCCGAGCGCAAGCGCCGGATGTTCGACCAGCTGGTCAAGATGGGCTACAAGGAGATCGAGGTCGGCTTTCCCGCCTCCGGCCAGACCGACTTCGACTTCGTGCGCTCCATCGTCGAGGAGCCCGGCGCGATCCCCGAGGACGTCACCATCTCCGTACTGACCCAGGCCCGTGAGGACCTGATCGAGCGGACCGTGGAGTCCCTGAAGGGCGCCCGGCGGGCGACCGTCCACCTGTACAACGCGACCGCGCCCGTCTTCCGCCGGGTCGTCTTCCGCGGCTCCCAGGACGACATCAAGCAGATCGCCGTCGACGGCACCCGTCTGGTCGTCGAGTACGCCGAGAAACTGCTGGGCCCCGAGACGGAGTTCGGCTTCCAGTACAGCCCGGAGATCTTCACCGACACCGAGCTGGACTTCGCGCTGGAGGTCTGCGAGGCGGTGATGGACGTCTACCAGCCGGGTCCGGGCCGCGAGATCATCCTCAACCTGCCCGCCACCGTGGAGCGTTCGACGCCCTCCACGCACGCGGACCGCTTCGAGTGGATGCACCGCAACCTGACCCGCCGCGAGCACGTCGTGCTGTCGATCCACCCGCACAACGACCGCGGCACCGCCGTCGCCGCCGCCGAGCTGGCGCTGATGGCCGGCGCCGACCGCGTCGAGGGCTGCCTGTTCGGACAGGGCGAGCGCACCGGCAACGTCGACCTGGTCACCCTGGGCATGAACCTGTTCTCCCAGGGCGTCGACCCGCAGATCGACTTCTCCGACATCGACGAGATCCGTCGTACGTGGGAGTACTGCAACCAGATGGAGGTCCACCCGCGCCACCCGTACGTGGGCGACCTGGTCTACACGTCCTTCTCCGGCTCCCACCAGGACGCCATCAAGAAGGGCTTCGACGCCATGGAGGCCGACGCGGCCGCGAAGGGCGTCACCGTCGACGACATCGAGTGGGCGGTCCCCTACCTGCCGATCGACCCCAAGGACGTCGGCCGCTCCTACGAGGCGGTCATCCGCGTCAACTCGCAGTCCGGCAAGGGCGGTATCGCCTACGTCCTGAAGAACGACCACAAGCTGGACCTGCCGCGCCGGATGCAGATCGAGTTCTCGAAGCTCATCCAGGCCAAGACGGACGCCGAGGGCGGCGAGGTCACGCCGAAGGACATCTGGGCGGTCTTCCAGGACGAGTACCTGCCGAACCCGGAGAACCCCTGGGGCCGCATCCAGGTGCGCAACGGGCAGTCGACCACCGACACCGACGGCGTGGACACGCTCAAGGTGGAGGCCACCGTCGACGGCGTCGACACCGTCCTGGCCGGCACCGGCAACGGTCCGATCTCGGCCTTCTTCGACGCCCTGCAGTCCATCGGCATCGACGTACGCCTGCTGGACTACCAGGAGCACACGATGAGCGAGGGCGCCTCCGCGCAGGCCGCCTCGTACATCGAGTGCGCGATCGACGGCAAGGTCCTGTGGGGCATCGGCATCGACGCGAACACGACACGTGCCTCGCTGAAGGCCGTCGTCTCCGCGGTGAACCGCGCCGCCCGCTGACCTCACCGGACCGGCGCCCCGCCCGGTCCCCGGCCGCTTCGGACGCCCCCTCCGCCGCTCACCCGGCGGGCGGGGCACCGTCGTTTCCCGGCCAATCGACACCCCAGGTCACGGAAAGGTCTCGTCCAAGGTGCTGACTGCACCTCCGTAATGTGGCTAACATCACGCCAGCGCGGCGATGTCGCCGCGGGCCTACGGAGGTGCGACGTGCTGCCAGGACGGGGACGGGACGGCCGGGCGGGCAAGGCTGTGCGCATCCTGGGGACCCGCACCGTGTGGACCGCCGTGGGCGACGGACAGTTCTTCTGCCCCGCCTGCGGGGGCGACCGCAACTACCAGCGGCTGACCGGCCGCCGCCGCTTCACCGTGCTGGGCGTGCCCCTCGTGGCGCGCGGCGAGACCGGCCCCGCCGTGGAGTGCGCCGCCTGCCGCCGCCGCTACGGCACCGACGTCCTCGACCACCCCACCACCAGCCGCTTCTCCGCGATGCTCCGGGACGCAGTGCACACGGTCGCCCTCGCGGTGCTGGCCGCGGGCGGCGGCCCGCGCACCCAGTTCGCCCTGAGCGCCGCCGCCTCGGCCGTGCGCCGGGCCGGCTTCGACGACTGCACCGAGGAACAGCTCAACGCCCTGGTCGAGGCGCTCGCCGCGGACACCGGCCGGGTCTACGGCGCCCCCTGCGGGCCCGGTCTCGCCATAGAGCTCCACGAGGCCCTCGACCCGCTCGCCCCGCACCTCGCCCCGCCCGGCCGCGAGTCGATCCTCCTCCAGGGCGCCCGCATCGCCCTCGCCGACGGCCCGTACACCCCCGCGGAGCGCGAGGTGCTCGCCACGGTCGGCTCCGCGCTGACCATCACGGCCGACGAGGTCACCCGCCTCCTCGCGGCGGCCTGCACGCCGTCCTGAACCGGCACCTCACCTCTCCCTTACTCCCCCGGGAGTACCCGGGCCCGCGGCACACCTCGGGCAGTACCCCCGAACTCGCCCTCGCGCCCGACGATCCGGCCCCCGCCGTGCGGGAGTCCGGAGGGCGTCCGGACAAGCCGTGGACTCCTCCGTCGACCGGCCGGAGTCCGTCGCCCCGACGCGGATCCCGGCCGCCGCCTGCCCGGGGAGCTCCGGCCGGCCCCTCACCGTGATGACGCCGACCGGGCGCGCCGAGGCCACCGTCACCGCGATCCGGGCCACCGACGGCGTCACCCCGGGCCGCGCGGGCGAGGGCTGGACCGAGATCTCCGTCCTCGCCTCCGCGCCGCCGCAGACCCCCGCGGAGACCCGCACGGCCGAGACGCTGCGCGACCAGCTCGACGGCTCCCCGCAACTGGCCATCGTGGCGTACGAGTCGGGGCTGGTGACGCCGGGAGCGCCGTGACGGAGTAAATCCTACGATCTGTCAGGACTCGTGCGATCATCGGGATCTCCGCCACCCGTGAGGGAGAGGGATGACCCGTCTGAGCCGTACCCTCCTCGTCGCCTCCGTCCTTCTCGGCACGCTCTCGGTGCCGGTCTCCGCCTCCGCCGCGTCCGGCTGCACGGGGTCCGTCCCCTACGTGGCCGGGCAGGGCGGCTACGCCGCCTACCGCGTCCCGGCCGCCGTCACCACCGGCCTCGGCACGGTCCTCGCCTTCGCCGAGGGCCGCCGGGACGGGGCGGGCGACACCGGCACCATCGACGTGGTGCTGCGCCGCTCCGACGACGGCGGCTGCACCTGGGGCCCGCTCACGGTCGTGGCCGCCGGGGAGGGCGACACCCGGGGCAACCCGGCCCCCGTGTTCGACCCGTACACCGGCGCCGTCGTCCTCGTCACCTCGTACAACAGCGGGGCGGTGACCGAGGAGCAGATCATGCGCGGTGAGGTCACCGACGTCCAGAGCCGCCGGGTGTTCGTGCAGCGCAGCTGGGACGACGGCCGCAGCTTCGGCCCGCCGCGGGAGATCACCGCGCAGGTGAAGCCGCCCGGCTGGCGCTGGTACGCCACCGGCCCCGGACACGCCGTCGTGCTCACCCGGGGCCCGCACGCCGGCCGGCTGGTCGTCCCCGCCAACCACTCGGCCGCCCCGGCCCCGGGCTCCGGCGACACCGGCCAGGAGCCCCGCTACTACGGCGGCCACACCCTCTACAGCGACGACGGCGGCGTCACCTGGCGGCTCGGCCTCGTCGACGACACCTACGACGGTTTCGCCAACACCAACGAGACCAGCGCCACCCAACTGTCCGACGGCCGGGTCTACTTCTCCGCCCGCGACCAGCACGGCCCGTCCACCGGCAACCGGCTCGACAGCACGTCCGCCGACGGCGGCGAGAGCCTGGAGCGGCCCTACGCCGTCCAGCCCACGCTGAACGACGTGCCGGTGGTCCAGGCGAGCGTGCTGCAACTGGGCGATCCCGGCGCCCCGCTGCTGTTCTCCGGGCCCTCGGTGCCCACCGCCCGCCAGGCCCTGGCGCTGTGGCGCTCCACCGACGGCGGGCGCACCTTCGCCAAGGTGCTCACCCTGTCCGACCGCAGGGCCGCCTACTCCGACCTGGTCCGGATCGACGCGGGCACGGTCGGGGTGCTGTACGAGACGGGGACGGCGAGCGCCTACGAGACGATCGAGTTCCGCAGGCTCCCGGCCGAGCTGCTGTACTGAGGCCGCTCGGCCGGGCCGGGGCGGGCGGCCCGGCGGGCCGTGGCGAGGGGCCGCGGCGCCGGGGCCTCACAGCAGCCCGGCCCCGGCCAGCACCTTGCCCACCCGCTCGACCTCGCCCTCGGACAGCGGCACCTGGGGCGCGGCCGTCGCCGGGCAGTCGATGATGCCGCGCAGCCGCAGGGCCGCCTTGAACGCGCCCAGCGCCGAGGAGCCCGGCCCCATCCGGGCGGGGTCGCCGACGCCGGTCATGCGGAACAGGGTGCACAGCCGCTCCTGCTCCGAGCGGGCCCGCTCCCAGTCACCCGCCCGGCACAGCCGGTACAGCCGGACGTAGCCGTGCGGGTCGACGTTCGCCAGGCCCGGCACCGCCCCGTCGGCGCCCATCGCCAGGGCCGCGTCCATGACGACCTCCGACCCGGTGAGCACGGAGAAGCCGGGCAGGCCACGCGCCCCGGTGAGGACCTCGCGGAAGGCGCCCAGGTCGCCGCTGGAGTCCTTCAGCCCGGCCAGCACACCCTCCGCGGCCAGCTCCAGCACCACGTCGGCGGGCAGCTTGGAGTGCACCGCGGCCGGGATGTCGTAGGCCACGACGGGGACCGGGGAGGCGGCCGCCAGCAGACGGTAGTGGCGGGCGATCTCGGCCGGGTGGGTGCGGGCGTAGAACGGGGCGGTGACGACCACGCCGTTCGCGCCCGCCGCGGCGGCGGAGGCGACGTGCTCCGCCACCCGCGAGGTCGTCATGTCGATCGCGCCCGCCAGCACCGGCAGCCGCCCGCCAGCGTGGCCGACGGCGGTCTCCACCACCAGACGGCGCTGCCGGTCCGTCAGGAACGCGGCCTCCGAGGTCGATCCGAGCACGAACAGGCCGTGCACCCCGCCGGCCATCAGATGGTCGATCAGCCGACGCAGCGAGGGCACGTCCACCTCGCCCTCCGGGGTCAGGGGCGTGCAGACGGGCGGTACGACACCGGACAGCGGGGCGGGCAGGGTCATCGGGGCTCCCTGGGGCGGATCTGGGCGGCGAGATCGCGGGTCGACTCGTCCTCGTGCACGGGATGGTGGCACCGAAAGCGGTGTTCTGTCCCGGAAGCGCGGCAGAAGTCCGGCATGACCGTTCCGCACAGCTCGTCCGCCTTCCAGCAGCGGGTGCGGAACGGGCACCCGCTCGGCGGGCGGGTCGCCGACGGCACCGGGCCGCTCAGCGGGATCGGCTCGACCGGCGCCAGCAGACCGGGCGCGGCGGAGAACAGGGCACGCGTGTAGGGGTGCCGGGCGCGGTCGGCGACCAGGCCGACCGGGGCCTCCTCGACGATCCGGCCCAGATACATCGTGATCACCCGGTCGCTCATCCGCCGTACGGTCTGGATGTCGTGCGAGACGAACACCAGCGCCAGCCCCAGCCGTTCCTTCAGATCCAGCAGCAGATTCAGGATCTGCGCGCGCACCGACACGTCCAGCGCGCTCGTCGGCTCGTCCGCCACCACCAGGCCCGGATCCAGCGCCAGCGCCCGCGCGATGGCCACCCGCTGGCGCTGACCGCCCGACAGGCTCCCCGGCAGCGCGTCCGCCAGCGCGGGCGGCAGGCCCACCAGCGCCATCAGCTCCCGCACCCGCGCGTCCCGCCCGGCCGCGCCGCCGTACCCGTGCACGTCCAGCGGATCGCGCAGGATGCGCCGCACCGGCAGCCGCCGGTTCAGCGCGGTCGAGGGGTCCTGGAACACCATCCCGGCGGACCGCCCGACGGTCGCCCGGCGCTCCCCGGCGGGCATCGCCCACAGATCCCGGCCCCGGAAGGACACCGTGCCCGCGGCCGGCCGCTCCACCCCCACCAGCACCTTCGCCAACGTCGACTTCCCGCACCCCGACTCGCCCACCACCCCCACCGTCTCGCCCGGCGCGACCGCCAGACCCGCCCCGGTCAGGGCGTACACCCGGTCCCGGCGCAGCAGCCCGCCGCCGCGCGCCCGGTGCACCACGTGCACGTCGTTCACCTCGACCAGCGCGCTCATCAGGTCAGCGCCTCGCTCTCCACGGCCGTCGGGTCCACCACGGGGTGCCGGCAGGCGACCGTGTGCGCCGGGAGGCCCACCGGGAGCGGCACGGCCGCGCGGCACAGCTCGTCCGCCCGTCCGCACCGGTCGGCGAAGCGGCAGCCCGCGGGGAAGTCCGCCGGGGACGGCACGACACCCCGGATCTGGCTCAGCCGCTCCTCCGAGGACTCCAGCGACAGCACACTGCCGAGCAGTCCGCGGGTGTACGGGTGGGCCGGTGCCGCGACCAGCCCGGCCGTCACCCCCGACTCCACGATCTGCCCGCCGTACATCACCACGATCCGGTCGGTTACGTCCGCGACCAGCGCGAGATCGTGCGAGACGAGGACCAGGGCGAAGCCGAGTTCCTCGCGCAGCCGCAGCAGCAGCTTCATGACCTGCGCCTGCACCGTCACGTCCAGCGCGGTCGTCGGCTCGTCGGCGACGATCAGCCTCGGGTCGCGGGACAGCGCCATCGCGATCAGGACACGCTGGCGCTGGCCGCCGGACAGCTCGTGCGGATAGCTGCGCAGCGTGCGCACGGGGTCCAGGCCGACCAGCGACAGCAGTTCGGCCGGGCTTCTGCGGCCGCCCCGCCGGACCAGCTGCCGCAGCTGCGCCCGCACGGTCATCGCCGGGTTCAGCGAGGACAGCGCGTCCTGGTACACCATCGCCATGTCGTGGCCCAGCATCCGTCGCCGCGCCTTCGCCGGTACGGCGGTCAGGTCGCGGCCCAGGAAACGGATCCCGCCGCGCACCCGGGCGCCCTTCGGCGGCAGGCCCATCACGGTGAGCGCGGTCAGCGACTTGCCGCAGCCGGACTCGCCGACCAGCCCCAGCACCTCACCGGGGCGCACCTCGAAGCCGACCCCCGCGACGACGTCCACGCCGCGGTGCCGCCCCTCGAAGCCGACGTGGAGGTCCCGCACGGCCAGGACGGGATCGCCCCCGGGGAGCGGCCGGGCCCGGTCCCGCAGCCGGCGCGCGGCGGCCTCGAGGGCGGGGAGGGGGAGTAGTTCATCGGGACCGGCCGTCGGCTTCGGGCGCGCCCCGGTGTCCCCCGACCGCCCGAAGCCGTCGGCGTCCCCGGCGCCCTCGGCGTGCCCGTCCTTCCCGTCCTGCCCGGAGTCCCCGTCGTCCCCGGCAGCCGCCCCCCGGTCCGCCGCCGGGGCCGCCCACGCGTCCGACACCCCCTCCGACAGGACGTTCAGCGCCAGCACGGTCGCCAGCATCAGCAGGCCCGGGAAGACGGTGGCCCACCAGCCACCGGTCAGGACCATGTTCTTGCCGTCGGCGACGACGCTGCCCCAGGACGGGTCCGGGGGCCGCACCCCCGCGCCGACGAAGGACAGGGACGCCTCGAACACGATCGCCTCGGCGACCTGCACCGTGCAGAACACCAGGACGGGAGCCAGACAGTTGACGGCCACGTGCCGGACGACGATGTGCGGGGTGCGGGCGCCGATCACCCGCTCGGCCGTCACATAGTCCTCGCCGTACTGGTCGAGGACGTTGGCCCGCACGACCCGCGCCACCGGAGGTGTGAACAGGAACGCGATCGCGCAGATCAGTACGGTGATGCCGCCGCCGAACACCGCGACCAGGACCGCCGCCAGGGCGATCCCCGGGAACGCCATCACCACGTCCAGACAGCGCATCAGCGTCTCGTCCACGCCTCTGCGGGAGGTCGCGGCGACCGCGCCGAGCAGCGCGCCCGCGACCAGGGCCAGCAGGGTCGCGCCCAGCCCGATGGCCAGCGACCAGCGCGCCCCGTACATCAGCCGGCTCAGGATGTCCCGGCCCAGGCTGTCCTGGCCCATCCAGTGGGCGGCCGAGGGATGCCCGCTGCCGTCGGTCAGCGGCTGCTGGTCGAGCGGGTCGTACGGGGCGAGCAGCGGCGCGAACACCGTGCTCAGCGCGACGACGCCGAGCAGGCAGACGGCGGCCTTCGACGGCGCGGACAGCCGTTTCCAGGCGCGCGGCCGGACACCGCCCGGCCGGGTGAGCGCCTCGGTGAGGTTCTTGCGCGTGATCACGGTCCGGCGTCCCTCAGTCGCGGGTTGACCAGGAGGTAGAGGATGTCGATGACCAGGTTCACCACCACGAACCCGGCCGCGGTGGTCAGTACGACGCCCTGCACGACGGCCGGGTCGCCGTTCTTCACGGCGTCGATCATCAGCTTGCCCATGCCCGGCAGCGCGAAGATCGTCTCGATGACGACCGCGCCGCCCAGCAGATAGCCGACCCGCAGCCCGAGCACGGTCAGCGGGTTCACCAGGGCGTTGCGCAGCACGTTGCGGCCGACCACGACCCGGGGCGGCAGCCCGCTGCCGATCGCCGTGCGGACGTAGTCCCTGTCCAGCTCCTCCACCATCGAGGTGCGCACCACCCGGGTGAGCTGGGCGGCGACCGGCAGGGACAGGGCGAGCGCGGGCAGCGCCATGGTGCTCAGCCAGCCGGTGACCGAGTCGGCCGGGTTGATGTAGCCGCCGGTGGGGAACCAGCCCAGCTCCACCGCCAGGTACTGGATCATCAGCAGGGCCAGCCAGAAGCCGGGCGCGGCCACGCCGATCAGGGACACCGCCCGGACCAGATGGTCCGGCACCTGGTCCCGGTGGATCGCCGCGGCGACCCCGCCGAGCAGCGCCAGCACCATCGCGATGCCGAGGCCGAGGAAGGTCAGCTGGAGGGTGAGGGGCAGGGCGGTCGCTACCAGCTCCAGCACCGGTGCCCCGGTCAGCGCGCTGGTGCCCAGGTCGCCGTGCAGGAGGTCGTCGACGAAGTGGGCGTAGCGCACGGGCAGCGGGTCGAGCAGGCCGTGCTCCTCGCGGAAGGCGCGTAGTTGCCCGGGTGTCGGATTCGCGCCCTGGAAGAACGCGGAGGCCGGGTCGGTGTCCGAGAACCGCATCACCAGGAACACGAACAGCACGATGCCCAGCATCAGCGGCACCAGCAGGGCGAGTCGGCGGACCAGGATGCGTACGACGGCCGTCATGCCGTCAGATCCACTTCGCCCGGAGCAGGTTGACGCCCGGGTAGGGCTGGGCGCGCAGGCCGGTCAGCCGCCGGGGGTCCCACGCGGTCATCAGCTCGTTGTGGACGACCGGGTACAGCACCCCCTGTTCGGCGACGACGTCGATGCAGTCCTGGATCATCGCCTTCTTGCGCTCCGGATCGGGTTCGCGGGTGGCCCGGTCCATGTCCGCGAACAGGCCCCGCGCGACCGGGTCGCCGGCCCAGCGGGCGTAGCCCGTCCACAGGTTCCGCGGGCCGTGGTTGTAGTGCATGACCAGGTCGGCGTCGAGCCCGAACTGGCCGGGGTTGGAGGCCGCGGCGACCACCTGGTAGTCGCGCCTCTGGTCCAGCTTGGTGAACACGGCCGTCGTCTCCTGCGGCGACAGCGTCGTGCGCACCCCGATGGCGTCCCAGGACGCCTTGATCGTGGGCAGGCAGTCGACGACCCAGCTGACGTTCACCGACATGATGTCGACCTTCAGCCGCTTCACCCCGGCCGCCCTGAGCAGGGCGCGAGCCCGGTCGGGGTCGTGGGTGTAGACGGTGCGGGCCCGCCGGTACGCCGGATGTCCCTCGTCCAGGAACGACGAGGCCGGGGTGCCGTGTCCCCTCAGGGCGACCCGGACGAGTTTGTCGGTGTCGACGGCGTACCGCAGCGCCTGCCGCACCCGTACGTCGTCGAAGGGTTCGTGCCGGGTGTTGAACATCAGGAACAGGTTGTTCATCCCGGACCCGCCGGCCACCGACAGTCCGTCGTCGCGCAGCCGGCCGATGTCGGCGTAGGGGATGTTGTCCGCGATCTGCGCGCCCGCGCCGGACATCCGGGCCACGCGCGGGGCGGCGTCCACGATCGACAGCCAGTTCATCCTGCGGAACGCCGGCCGCAGCGGGCCGTTGTAGCCGGCGAACGCCTCGAAGGCGGTGTTCGACCTCGGATGGTGGGCCGTCTGCCGGTACGGCCCCGAGCCCACCGCCAGTCCCCTGATCGCCTCGTCCCAGGCGCCGGGCCGCCCGAACACGTGGCGGGGCATGACCTTGGCGAGGGTGAGCCGGGAAAGGCCCTCGGGGAAGGGGAACCTGAGTACCAGTTCGACACTGCGCGGCCCGGTCGCACGCACGCTCTCCAGCCAGGGCGCGAAGAAGCCCTTCACCAGGGTCTGGGTGCCCGGGTCCAGGACGCGGTCGAAGACGAACACCACGTCGTCCGCGGTGACGGGCCGTCCGTCGTGGAACACCGCACCGCGCCGCAGATCGAACCGCCACCGGGTGGCCCGGGGATCGGCGGGAAGCGCGACGGCGAGCGCGGGATAGGGCGCGCGGGACACCGGATCGGTGTCGACGAGCCCCTCGTAGAGATGGTTGTTCGCCGCCATGGAGAACGCGGACGCCGTCTGTGTCGGGTCCCAGCTGCCGTCGTTGCCGTACCCGATCACCGCCGTCAGCGTCGTCCCGCCCCCGCCCCCGCCCCCGCCGACGGCGATCGTCGACTCGGGACCGCACCCCGGCACCGCGGCGCCGACGCCGAGCGCACCGGCGAACGTCAGCAGTGACCGGCGGTGGGGCGCCGGAACACCAGGAGCCACGTCGGCCTCCTCCAGGGGGAGGTGAAGCGTCCGATCTTCTTCCGGTCCGTCATGTTACGTGCGCTTATGTCCCCTGTGCGGGACCGACGCCGACCCCTGTACGGCGTCGGTCCCACGCGTCCGGAGCCGTCAGGGGGTCAGGCGAGAGCCTCCGCCAGGAGTGAGGCCGTCTCCTTGATCAGGGCGTCGACGCGGGGTGCGTCCGGGGTGGGGCGGGTCGACTGGACGCTCAGGAGCAGGGGGACGCCACGGTCCGTCCAGGCGATGCCCACGTCGTTGTTGGTGCCGTACGAGCCGCCACCCGTCTTGTCGGCCACCCGCCAGGTGGTGGGCAGGCCGGCCCGCAGCCGGGTGGTGCTGGTCGTGTTGGACAGCAGCCAGCGGGTCAGCAGCTCGCGGTCCGGGGCGTTCAGGGCCCGGCCCAGGACGAGACGGGCGTAGGTGCGGCCGATCGCCCGCGGCGTCGTGACGTCGGTGCGCCGCCACGGCTCGGCCGTGTTCAGCTCGGGCTCCCAGCGGTCCAGCCGGGTCACCGGGTCGCCCAGCGAACGGGCGAACCGGGTGATCGCGGTGGGGCCGCCCAGTTCGCGCAGCAGCAGGTTGCCCGCCGTGTTGTCGCTGTGGGTGATCGCGACCTCGGCCAGCTCGGCGACCGTCATCCCGGTCTTCAGACGCGCCTCGGTGATGTCCGAGTTCTCGACGATGTCGTCCCGCGTGTAGTGGATGCGCCGGGCGAGGAACTCGCCGTCCCTGTCCAGGTCGCGCAGGACGGCCGCCGAGGCCAGCGTCTTGAACAGGGAGCAGACGGGGAACCGCTCGTCCTCGCGGTGGGCGACCGTGCGCCCGGTGAGGACGTTGCGGGCGTACACGCCGAGCCGGGCTCCGTGCGCCGCCTCCAGCTCGAGCAGCCGGGCGGTGACCGGGTCGGGGGCGGCCGGGCCCGAGGCGTGGGCCGCGGGGGCCGCCGCCAGCAGGGCCGTCGCGGTGACGGCACCGGTGGCGGCGAGGAGCGAACGCCGGGACGGGGAGGGTACGGACGATGAGATGACGACCTCCGGAACTCGGCGGAGGCGCACCGCCCAGGCGGTGGGCACCCCCGCGAACGGGATGATCTTCCACTCCCAGGGACGTCCGGGACTGCGGCCGTAGTTGCCCCGGACCGTCAGCGGCAGTACGGATCGCCGTCCCGGCGCTCGCCCGTGGCCAGGAAACGGGAGACCGCGGCGTCGCCGCAGGCGTTGCCGTCGGCCAGACGGGCGTCGTGGCCGGTGGAGTTCACCGTGACCGTCACGGCACGCCGGCCGAGCGCCTCACGCAGCTTGCGGGCACCGTTCGCGGACAGACCGACGATGCCGGCGATGCGGGTCGGCTTCTTCACGCTCCGAGCCTCGTGGATCACGCCCACCCGTCCCATCCGGTCAACGGCCCACCTCCCAGGGGGGTTTACCCCAGCACCCGCCTCGGGGCGTCCCCGGCGTCCGGGACGCCCCGAGGCCCGGGAACGGGGTGACGTAGGGTGCTGGGCCATGGGATTCCCGGATCTGCTGAGGTGGCGGCGCCGCGGGCCGAGGGCCGAGCGGCGGTTCCGCACGCCCCTCACCCGCCACCAGCTGTGGATGGTGGCCCTCGGCGCTCCCGCCGCCTGGGACGCGGGCCCCTCGCGCACGACCCTCTACCCCCTCGCCCGCCTCGACGACGACGGCGTCCGCCGGCGACTGGCCGAGGAGTGGGGCATCCGCGGCAGACAGGACCTCGTCGCCCGGCTCGACGGACTGTCCAGGACCGGGGACCGGGCCCGCGCGCAGCGGATGCTCGGCGTCGCCCCGCTCGCCTGGGACGCCGCGCAGTACGTCGAGATCTCCCGGCGCGCCTTCGCCGCGGGCCTGATCAGCGAGGCCGACGCCTGGACGGCGCTGAAGAACATCGTCCCGTCCGTCGCCCGCACCTACGCCTCCTGGCATGAGTACGGCGAGCACTACCTGCTCGGCCGCGGCCTGGGGCGGAGCGGGCTCCCGGACCTCGCCTTCCCCGGCGAGGACGAGGTGCGAGCCCTCCTCGACCCGGAGAACCGCGCGAGCCCCTGGAACGTCGTCCCCTGGGACACCATCTACGACCCGGACCGCCCCCGCTGACTTGGGGCCATCGGCCCTGGCGGCCGTCCGCATGCGGGAGAATGAGGGCATGAGTCTGTTCCGCGACGACGGCATCGTGCTGCGCACCCAGAAGCTGGGCGAGGCGGACCGGATCATCACCCTGCTCACCCGCGGCCACGGACGGGTGCGGGCCGTCGCCCGGGGCGTGCGGCGGACCAAGTCCAAGTTCGGCGCCCGGCTCGAACCGTTCTCGCACGTGGACGTGCAGTTCTTCGCACGCGGCAGCGAGCTGATCGGCCGCGGGCTGCCGCTGTGCACCCAGAGCGAGACCATCGCGCCGTACGGCGGCGGGATCGTCACCGACTACGCCCGCTACACCGCGGGCACCGCCATGCTGGAGACCGCCGAGCGGTTCACCGACCACGAGGGCGAGCCGGCCGTGCAGCAGTACCTGCTGCTGGTCGGGGCGCTGCGCACCCTGGCCCGGGGCGAGCACGCCCCGCACCTCGTCCTCGACGCCTTCCTGCTGCGCTCCCTCGCCGTCAACGGCTACGCACCGAGCTTCGGCGACTGCGCGAAGTGCGGGATGCCGGGTCCGAACCGTTTCTTCTCCGTGGCCTCGGGCGGCTCCGTGTGCGTCGACTGCCGGGTGCCCGGTAGCGTCGTCCCGTCGCCGCAGACGCTGGTGCTGCTCGGCGCACTGCTCACGGGAGACTGGGAGACCGCGGACGCCTGCGAACCGCGGTACGTCCGGGAGGGGAGCGGACTGGTCTCCGCCTATCTGCACTGGCACATGGAGCGCGGGCTGCGCTCCCTTCGGTACGTGGAAAAGTAAGAGAGAGACGAGAAGCACATGGTCGTACGCGGGTTCCTGGGGCGCCAGCGGCGCGAGTACAGGACGCCGGAGCCGCACCCGTCCGGCGCGCGGCCGCCGAAGCTGCCGGGCGAGCTGATCCCGAACCACGTGGCGATCGTGATGGACGGGAACGGCCGCTGGGCCAAGGAGCGCGGGCTGCCGCGCACCGAGGGCCACAAGGTCGGCGCGGAGCGGGTCCTCGACGTGCTCCAGGGCGCCATCGAGATGGGCGTCGGCGCGATCTCCCTGTACGCCTTCTCCACGGAGAACTGGAAGCGCTCGCCCGACGAGGTGCGCTTCCTGATGAACTTCAACCGCGACTTCATCCGCAAGACCCGCGACCAGCTCGACGAGCTGGGCATCCGGGTGCGCTGGGTGGGCCGGATGCCCAAGCTGTGGAAGTCGGTCGCCAAGGAGCTCCAGATCGCCCAGGAGCAGACCAAGGACAACGACCGGCTCACGCTGTACTTCTGCATGAACTACGGCGGCCGCGCGGAGATCGCCGACGCCGCGCAGGCGCTCGCCGAGGACGTGAAGGCGGGCCGCCTCGACCCGTCGAAGGTCAACGAGAAGACCCTGTCCAAGTACATGTACTACCCGGACATGCCGGACGTGGACCTCTTCCTGCGGCCGAGCGGCGAGCAGCGCACCTCCAACTACCTGCTGTGGCAGAGCGCCTACGCGGAGATGGTCTTCCAGGACGTGCTGTGGCCGGACTTCGACCGGCGTGACCTGTGGCGGGCCTGTCTGGAGTTCGCCTCCCGCGACCGACGCTTCGGCGGCGCCATCCCGAACGAGGAACTGGCCGCCATGGAGGGCAGGCTCCCGTAGCGCGCGCACCCTACGGGAGTGCGGGGTGGTGACCTCCGGCCGCCGGGTGCGGGTGCTGGGTGGCTGGTCGCGCAGTTCCCCGCGCCCCTGAAGGGGCGCGGGCGCGAGCAACCACGGTGTACCCGTACTCCTGTGAGGCGCCTTGGTACGACGCCCTGAGGGGCGCGGGGCTGTGTCGATGTGCGGCTCCGCCGCGTGGGCGCGAGCAACCACGGGATACCCGCACTCGGCAGCCGGTGGTCACCACCCCGTACAGCCCCGTCGCCGCAGCTCAGCCGCGCGCAGCGCACTCCGCACAGGTGCCGAAGATCTCCACCGTGTGCGCCACGTTCACGAAGCCGTGCTCCGCGGCGATGGCCTCCGCCCAGGACTCCACCGCCGGGCCCTCGACCTCCACGGCCTTGCCGCAGGACCGGCACACCAGGTGATGGTGGTGCTCACCCGTCGAGCAGCGGCGGTAGACGGACTCGCCGTCGGAGGTGCGCAGGACGTCGACCTCGCCGGCGTCGGCGAGGGACTGAAGGGTCCGGTAGACCGTGGTCAGGCCCACCGAGTCGCCCTTGTGCTTGAGCATGTCGTGCAGTTCCTGCGCGCTGCGGAACTCGTCGACCTCGTCGAGGGCGGCCGCCACCGCGGCTCGCTGGCGGGTGGAACGGCCCTTGACGGGCGGTCCAGCGGTCGTCACCGGTTGCCTCCTCACGTCTCGCCTGCCGGGCCATTGTGCCAGCCCGGGTGGAAGGCGGTCAGACGCCGACTTCCCGCTCCGGGCCGCGTCCGGCCGGGATCGCGCACTCTGCGGGGTCCCCGGCCGGATGCGCCGCGGCCGCAGCCCGCGCCCTGCGCCTGGCCAGCGGGGCGGCCAGCGCGGTCAGCGTGACGAACGCGGCGATGGCCAGCAGCACGATCGTCGCGCCGGGCGGTACGTCCTGGTAGTACGAGGTGATCGTGCCGCCCAGGGTCACCCCGACGCCGATGGTCACGGCGAGGGCGAAGGTGGCGGCGAAACTGCGGCTGATCTGCTGGGCGGCGGCCACCGGGACCACCATCAGCGCGGACACCAGCAGCAGGCCCACCACGCGCATGGCGACGGTGACGGTGACCGCGGCGGTGACGGCGACGAGCAGGTTCAGCGCGCGCACCGGCAGCCCGGTGACCCGGGCGAACTCCTCGTCCTGGCTGACCGCGAACAGCTGGCGGCGCAGCAGCAGCGTGGTGAGGATCACGAACCCGGCCAGGACGCAGATGGCGGTCACGTCGGACTCGGACACCGTGGACAGCGAGCCGAACAGGAACGACATCAGGTTGGCGTTGGCGCCGCCGGGCGCGAGGTTGATCAGCATCACGCCGCCGGCCATGCCGCCGTAGAAGAGCATGGCGAGGGCGATGTCGCCGCGGGTCCTGCCGTACCAGCGGATCAGCTCCATCAGGACCGCGCCCGCGACGGAGACCAGGGTGGCCATCCACACCGGGGACCAGGAGAGCATGAAGCCGAGGCCGACACCGGTCATGGCGACATGGCCGATGCCGTCGCCCATCAGGGCCTGGCGGCGCTGGACGAGGTAGATGCCGATCGCGGGGGCGGTGATGCCGACGAGGACGGCGGCGAGCAGGGCCCGCTGCATGAAGGCGTAGTTCAGGAATTCCATCAGCTCAGCAGTCCCGTCCGGATCGGTTCGGCGTCGTGAGCCGCGTGCGGGTGAACATGGTCGTGGCCGGGCAGCGCGTGCTGGCCGACGGCCTCCGGCGGCGGGCCGTCGTGCAGGACACAGCCGTCGCGCAGGACGACCGCCCGGTCGATCAGGGGCTCCAGCGGGCCCAGTTCGTGCAGCACGAGCAGCACGGTGGCGCCTGCGGCGACCTGGGTGCGCAGGGTCTCGGCGAGCACCTCCTGGCTGGCGAGGTCGACGCCCGCCATGGGCTCGTCCATGATCAGCAGCTCGGGCTCTGAGGCCAGCGCGCGGGCGATCAGCACCCGCTGGTGCTGGCCCCCGGACAGGGCCTCCACCGGGTCCTTGGCCCGGTCGGCCATGCCGACCAGCTCCAGGGCCCGTCGTACGGCCGCGTGGTCCGCCCTGCGCAGGACGCCGAGACGGGCGCGGGAGAGCCGGCCCGCCGAGACGACCTCGGTGACGGTGGCGGGCACGCCGCCCGCGGCGGTGGTGCGCTGCGGTACGTAGCCCACACGGGCCCAGTCGCGGAAGCGGCGGCGCGGGGTGCCGAAGAGTTCGATCTCCCCGGCGGACACCGGGACCTGGCCGATGACGCTGCGGACCGCGGTCGACTTGCCGGAGCCGTTCGCGCCGAGCAGCGCGACGACCTCGCCGCGGCGGACGGTGAGGTCGATGCCGCGCAGCACGGTGCGGGAACCCAGCTCGGCGCGCACGCCGCGCAGGGAGATGACGGGCTCGCCCATGGCGTCCTCCGTGACGGTCATTTCGTGCCCAGGGCGGTCTGGAGGGCCTTGAGGTTGGCCCGCATGACCTGGAGGTAGTCGTCGCCGCGGGACCTGTCCGTGATGCCCTCGAGCGGATCGAGGACGTCGGTGCGCAGTCCGGCGTCGGAGGCGAGGGTCTTCGCGGTCTTGTCGGAGACGAGGGTCTCGTAGAAGACGGTGGTGACGCCGTCGGCCTCGGCCTCCTCCTGGAGTTCCCTGATCCGGGCGGGGCTGGGCTCGCTCTCCGGGTCGAGGCCGGAGATGGCCTCCTGGGTCAGGCCGTAGCGCTCGGCGAGGTAGCCGAAGGCGGTGTGGTTGGTGAAGAACGTCTTGGTCTTCGTGTCCTTCAGGCCCTGCGCGAAGGCGGTGTCGAGGCCGCCGAGCTCCTCGACCAGGGCGGCGGTGTTCTTCCGGTAGTCGGCGGCGTGCTCCGGGTCGGCCTTCTCGAAGGCCTTGCCGACGCCCTCGGCGATCTCGGCGTACCGGACCGGGTCGAGCCAGACGTGCGGGTCGAGGTGGGCGCCTTCCTCGGAGCCCTCCTCTGCGGAGCCGCCGTGGTCGTGGCCGTCCTCGACGCCGAGGTCCTCGAGGTGCGTGAGCTTCGCCGCGTCGATCTTCGTGCCGGCCGAGGACTGCCCGACCGCGTCGTCCACGGCGGGCTGGAGGCCGGCGAGATAGAGGACGGCGTCGGACTCCTGGAGCTGCGCGGTCTGTCGGGCGCTGATCTCCAGGTCGTGCGGCTCCTGGCCGGGCTCGGTGAGGGTGGTGACGCTGACGTGCGCCCCGCCGATCCGCTCGGCGAGGAACTCCATCGGATAGAAGGACGCCACGACATCGAACTTGTCCGTGTCGCCCGCGGCCGCGCCGGCGGTGGAGCAGGCGGACAGGGTGCCCATGCCGAGCAGGCCGGCCGCGGCGAGCGCGAGCCCGGATATGTGATGTCGTCGTACGTTCATGACACTCATTTTCAGCAATGATGGAAACCATTGTCAACAAGCCTGCGGAACGGCCCGGAGGCCGGACCGATTTGGTCGAGGGGCAGGCAACGCCGGTAACCTGAAGCATTCGCTGGAAGCGACCTCGCTTCGCCCGCCCGTCTCCCGACCACCCCCCTCATCGAGGCGCTACGCGCCGCACCCGTCAGCATTCGTCGTCGTAATGAAGAGAGCACCGTGGCCGCCGACAAGATCGACACCATCGTCAGCCTGAGCAAGCGCCGTGGCTTCGTTTTCCCTTGCAGTGAGATCTACGGCGGTCAGCGTGCCGCCTGGGACTACGGGCCGCTGGGTGTCGAGCTCAAGGAGAACATCAAGCGCCAGTGGTGGCGCTACATGGTGACCTCGCGCGAGGACGTCGTCGGTATCGACTCCTCCGTGATCCTCGCCCCCGAGGTCTGGGTCGCCTCCGGTCACGTCGCCACGTTCACCGACCCGCTCACCGAGTGCACCTCCTGTCACAAGCGGTTCCGCGCGGACCACCTGGAGGAGGCTTTCGAGGAGAAGAAGGGCCGCACCCCCGAGAACGGCCTGGCCGACATCAACTGCCCCAACTGCGGCACCAAGGGCCAGTTCACCGAGCCCAAGCAGTTCTCCGGCCTGCTCTCCACGCACCTCGGCCCGACCCAGGACTCCGGCTCGGTCGCCTACCTGCGTCCCGAGACCGCCCAGGGCATCTTCACCAACTTCGCCCAGGTGCAGACCACCTCGCGCCGCAAGCCGCCGTTCGGCATCGCGCAGATGGGCAAGTCCTTCCGCAACGAGATCACGCCCGGCAACTTCATCTTCCGCACCCGCGAGTTCGAGCAGATGGAGATGGAGTTCTTCGTCAAGCCGGGCGAGGACGAGAAGTGGCAGGAGTACTGGATGGAGCAGCGCTGGAACTGGTACACCGGCCTGGGCCTGCGTGAAGAGAACATGCGCTGGTACGACCACCCGCAGGAGAAGCTCTCCCACTACTCCAAGCGCACCGCCGACATCGAGTACCGCTTCCAGTTCGGCGGCTCCGAGTGGGGCGAGCTGGAGGGTGTCGCCAACCGCACCGACTACGACCTCGGCGCGCACTCCAAGGCCTCCGGCCAGGACCTGTCCTACTTCGACCAGGAGGCCGGCGAGCGCTGGACTCCGTACGTCATCGAGCCCGCGGCCGGTGTCGGCCGCACCATGCTCGCCTTCCTGCTGGACGCCTACGTCGAGGACGAGGCGCCCAACGCCAAGGGCAAGATGGAGAAGCGGACCGTGCTCCGCCTCGACCACCGCCTCGCCCCGGTGAAGGTCGCGGTGCTCCCGCTGTCCCGCAACCCCGAGCTGTCCCCGAAGGCCAAGGGGCTCGCCCAGGCGCTGCGCCAGCACTGGAACATCGAGTTCGACGACGCCGGTGCGATCGGGCGGCGCTACCGCCGTCAGGACGAGATCGGTACGCCGTTCTGTGTCACGGTCGACTTCGACACGCTCGACGACAACGCGGTGACCGTGCGTGAGCGCGACACGATGAAGCAGGAGCGCGTGTCGCTGGACCAGATCGAGGGCTACCTCGCCTCGCGTCTTCTGGGTTGCTGACCGGCCTTCTTGCCGAGGTGCCAGGGGGCTCCGCCCCCTGGACCCCCGGGTGTTCGCCCACCCTCCCGCCCGTGACCGCGGGGCGGGAGGGTGGGCTCTCCCTTGTCCGGGGGCCTGCCCGGTCAACGGCCCTGGAGCGCCCTGACGTTGTCGCCGAAGGTCCAGTTCCTCGAGCCGTCCCAGTTGACCGACCACGTCATCAGGCCCTTGAGGGACGTGCCGTAGTGCCGCCAGGCCTGGGCGACCAGGCTCGGTGACATGTGGCCGCCGCCCGCGCCGGGCTGGGCGGGCAGGCCCGGGACCTGCTTGTCGTAGGGCACCCTCACGGTCGTGCCCTGGATCACGAGGCCCTTGTTCAGGCAGTCGGTCTGCGCGGTGAAGCCCTGGACGGTGCCGGCCGCGTAGGAGTCGCCGGAGCAGCCGTACATGCTGCCGTTGTAGTACTGCATGTTCAGCCACCACAGGCGGCCGTTGTCCGCGTACTTCTTGATGACGGGCAGGTACGCGCCCCAGATCGAGCCGTAGACGATGCTGCCGCCGGTGACGTAGGCGGTCTCCGGGGCCATGGTCAGGCCGAAGCCGGCGGGCATCTGGGCGAGGACGCCGTCGATGATGCGGATCAGGTTGGCCTGTGAGGGGGAGAGCCGGCTGATGTCGCCGCTGCCCACCAGGCCCGTCTCGATGTCGATGTCGATGCCGTCGAAGTTGTAGCGCTTCAGGATCGGCACGATCGTCGCCACGAAGCGGTCGGCGACGGTGGCCGAGCTGAGGTCGATGCCCGCCGTCGCGCCGCCGATGGACAGCAGGATCGTCTGGCCGGAGGCCTTCGCGGCGCACATCTCGGCGGGCGTGGCCACCTTCACGCCGGTGTCCATGCCGTCCTCCCACAGCGCTGTGCCGTCCGAGCGGATGACCGGGAAGGCCGCGTTGATCACGTTGTAGCCGTGGGCGCGGATGCGGGAGTCGGTGATCGGGGTCCAGCCGAAGGGCGGATGAACCCCGTTGGCGGCGCCGTCCCAGTTCTCCCAGTAGCCCTGGAGCACCTTGCCCGTGGGCCGTGGCTTCACCGCGCAGGTGTCGGCGGCGGAGGCGGCGGGCGCGGTGGCGATCGCGAGCGGGGCGAGGACGGCGGTGGTGAGGGCACAGGTCAGCAGGCGCAGGGCACGGCGGAGCATCGGGCCTCCCGGTGGGGGTCGGTGAGGTGGCGCTGACATGACAGTGCTCTTGGTCCAGACCTTTCGTCAAGAGGTCTGGACCAATCATCTCTCCAGGGTGGTGACCGACATGTATGGGCCGACAGATACTGAAATCTGTCGGCTGTCATGCGGCGGTACGCCGACGGCGTGTTCGCCGCCGGCCCGGAGGCCGCCGCCGGGGCCGTCTTCCAGGCCACCGGCCGCTTCCGCGACCCCGGTTACCACGAGGAGTGGGAACAGCCCGGCGCCGAGGCCGAGTTCACCGCGGTCGTCGACCTGCCGCTGCGCGGGCTGCGGCCCTGAGGGCCTGAGGTCACAGCGCCGACAGCGCGGCGTACGGCACGAACAGCGCCGGAAGCGTCACCAGCCAGGGCGTCAGCGGCCGCTCCCGGCGCAGCGGCCCGAGCACGTCGGCGAGCAGCACCAGCGCCAGCACGAGCAGGCCGCCCCCGACCAGGCCGAACAGCACGAAGCCGCTGCTCTCGATCTGGTCGTAGGTGCAGTGATCCAGGTCGGGCCGGCGCAGGTCGTCCTGCCCGCAGTGGCCGTGTGCCAGGTACCAGCGGGCGCTCAGCAGCGGGACCAGGGCCGGGACGCCCAGCAGCAGGTTCACCAGCAGGGGCAGCGGGTAGCGCCGGATCACCGCCGTGCCTCCCGGCGGGCGCGCGGCTCCGTGGCGTACCCCGCCCCGATCGCGAGCAGCGCCGCCGTCAGGCCGAGACCGGCGGCGGTGGGGTTCATCCACGCGTACGACGGCTCGGCGGAGTAGGTGCCGCCGTCGGCGCGGACGCAGTCGAAGGCCAGTGGCAGATAGGACGCCCGGTGGTGGGACAGGCCCGCGACGGTCTCCGGCGGGAAGTCGTCGCGGCAGGCCGGGGCCGGGACGGAGTCGGCACCGTTGCCGAAGCCGTGCTCGGCGGCCCCCACCGAGGCCAGCCCCCAGAAGTAGACGGCGGCGGCCCCGGCGGCCGCCAGCCACGCGGCCCGTCGGGCCAGCAGCGGGCGCCAGGGCCCGGGACGGCCCGGCAGGACCGCGGTGAGAACGCCGACCGAGGCGAGGACGATGCCGAGGGCGGCGGCGAGGAAGGCCGGAAGGGCCAGCAGCATGATCACGGCCGATGCCCCCTGCCGGGCCGCGGACGATCGAGGGGATGGGCGCGCATCGGCCCAGCTCATCAGCGACTCCGCCGCGCGGCTGTGGCGGAAGCCACACCTCCGGTCACAGCCCTGTGACAGCCGTCCGGTCACGGGGCGGACGAGCGCAGCCGGACGGCCGCCGGGCGCAGGGCACAATGGAGCAATGGCCACGCCCACCACCGCCCCCGACACCGCGCTGCGGATCGGTCCGCACATCGTCTCGCCGCCCGTCGTCCTCGCCCCCATGGCGGGGATCACGAACGCGCCCTTCCGAACCCTGTGCAGGGAGTTCTCCGGCGGCAAGGGCCTCTACGTCAGCGAGATGATCACCACCCGGGCGCTGGTCGAGCGCAACGAGAAGACCATGCAGCTGATCCACTTCGACGCGAGCGAGAAGCCGCGCTCGATCCAGCTGTACGGCGTCGACCCCGCGACCGTCGGCAAGGCCGTCCGCATGATCGCGGAGGAGGACCTCGCCGACCACATCGACCTCAACTTCGGCTGCCCCGTGCCGAAGGTGACCCGCAAGGGCGGCGGCTCGGCGCTGCCGTACAAGCGGAACCTGCTGCGGGCCATCCTGCGCGAGGCCGTCAGCGGCGCCGGTGACCTGCCCGTCACCATGAAGATGCGCAAGGGCATCGACGACGACCACCTCACCTACCTCGACGCCGGCCGGATCGCCGTGGAGGAGGGCGTCACCGCCATCGCCCTGCACGGCCGCACCACCGCCCAGCACTACGGCGGCACCGCCGACTGGGACGCCATCGCCCGGCTCAAGGAGCACGTGCCCGAGATCCCCGTCCTCGGCAACGGCGACATCTGGTCCGCCGAGGACGCGCTGCGCATGGTCCGGGAGACCGGCTGCGACGGCGTCGTCGTCGGTCGCGGCTGCCTGGGCCGGCCCTGGCTGTTCGCCGACCTGGTCGCCGCCTTCGAGGGGCGCGCCGACGACCTCGCGCGGCCTGCGCTGCGCCAGGTCGCGGACGTCATGGTCCGGCACGCCGCGCTGCTCGGCGAGTGGATCGGCGACGAGGCGCGCGGTGTGATCGACTTCCGCAAGCACGTCGCCTGGTACCTCAAGGGCTTCGCCGTCGGCTCCGAGATGCGCAAGCGGCTCGCGATCACGTCCTCCCTGGAGGCGCTGCGGACCGGGCTCGACGAACTCGACCTCGACCAGCCGTGGCCCACCGGCGCCGACGGCCCCCGCGGCCGTACGTCCGGCAACAACCGTGTGGTGCTGCCGGACGGCTGGCTGAAGGACCCCTACGACTGCGCGGGCGTCGACGAGGAAGCCGAACTGGACACCTCCGGCGGCTGAGTCGGCTCTTCGTCGGGAGTCGGCCCGTCGTCGGGAGTCAGCCCTTCGTCGGGTGCGGTACGGAGCCGTAGGCGGTCAGGAAGCGGTCGCGGAAGGCGCTCATCCTCCACACCGGCGCGTCGCTCCGCGGCCGCAGGCCCGGGCTCCACCCCCAGCCGTCGACGGCGGCCAGCACCTTCGGGTCCCTGGCGACGATCGTCACCGGCACGTCCCGGCTCGCGCGCTCGCCGCTGACCCGGGCGACCGGCTGGTGGTCGCCGAGGAAGACCAGGACCGTGTCGTCGGTGCCGTAGCGCTCCAGCCACTCGGTCAGGCTCGTCACCGAGTACTGGACCGACTTGCCGTACTCCACCTTCGAGCGGTCCGAGGAGGCGATGACGCCCTCCGGGTCCTTGCCCGCCTTCTCGATGTCCTCGAAGATCCGGCCGTCGCCCAGCTCGTCCCAGCCCACCGAGCGCGGGATCGGCGCCCACGGCTGATGGCTGGACGTCAGGATGACCTCCGCCATCAGCGGCCTGTCCTGCTCGCGGCCGTGCTCCAGCCGCTGGAACGCCTCCAGCGCGTACTGGTCCGGCATCGTCGACCAGCTGAACTTCGGCCCCTCGTAGCCGAGACGGTCCGCGTCGTAGACGTGGTCGAGGCCGTAGTACTCCGCCTCCGGCCAGGCCTTCTGCACACCCGGCATGATGCCGACCGTGCGCCAGGCGCCCGTCTTCTGGAACGCCTTGGTGAGCGAGAGGTGGTCTCCCGAGGTCACCGTGCGGTAGCGCTGCTGGTTGGCGATCCACAGGCCCGACATGAACGTGGAGTGCCCCAGCCAGCTGCTGCCCCCGTACGTCGCCGAGGTGAGCCAGCCGCTGCGGGCCTGGAAGCCCGCCTTCGCCAGGGCCTCGGTGCGCGCGTCCAGGGTGCGGTTCACACCGGGGGCGATCATCGGGTCCTCGATCGCGCTGCGGCCGTAGCTCTCGATGAACGCGAAGACCATGTCCTTGCCGCGCAGGCCGGGCACGAGCTGGGCGGGCGGGGTCGCGCCGAAGACGTCGGCCTTCGCCTCCTTCTCGAACCGCGCCTCGTCCTCCAGAGTCGCCTGCACCCGGCGGTACTGCACCGACACGGCCTGGGCGGCGCGGTCGCTGGCGAACGGCACGTTGCCGATCTGGAGGCCCAGGGAGGCGGTGGTCATCCACACGGTTCCGGCGATCAGGGTGCCGAGGGCCGCGGGGGAGCGGTGCCGGTCCAGGGCGCGGGACAGCCGTACGGTGGCGAGGACGAGGACGGTGAACAGGGCCGCGACGCCCGCGAGCGCGCCGGCCGTCAGGGCCACGATGGCCGTGCGGCCGAGGGTGTCCTGCATGTACGCCTGCGCGTCGTCCAGCAGTTCCCAGTCCAGTACGGGGTTGAAGCCGCGGCCCAGGTACTGGCGGAAGCCGATGTCCAGGACGTTGAGGGCCGTCAGGCAGGCCAGGGCCAGGCCCATCACCACGGCGGCGGCCGTTCGCGCGCCCCTGCGGGGGAGCAGGAGGAGCAGGGCCGCGCCGATGACCGCTTCGCCGGGGAGGCGGACGAAGCGGATGGGTTTGATGGCGGGGAGGGCGTTGGGGAGCAGCAGGGCTCCTATGACCAGGGCGGCCGCCAGGGCGGTGACCAGGGCGGTGGCCCTGCGGGGCTTGGCGTCGGCGGTGCCCTCGGCTTCGCCTTCGGCGGGATGGGGTTTCCCGCCCGCACCACCCGTGCGGCTCTCGTCGGCGGGTGCGGGTGGCCCCTGTGGGGCGTCCTCGCCGTCGGCGGGTGGCGGGGTGTCGGTGGGTGTGGGGGTGTCCTGCGGGGCGTTGGCCGTGTCGGTGGGGGGTGACGGGGGGCCGTCTGGTGTGGGGGAGTCCTGCGGGGGGTTCGCCGTGTCCGCGGGGGTGGGGGATTCCTGTGGGGGGTTCGCGGTGGCGGCGGGGGTGGGTGGCTTCTGCGGGGCGTTCTCCGCTTCGGCGGGTGGCGGTGGGGCGTCCTCGCCGGTGACCGGCGGTGAGGGGGTGTCCGTGTCGGTGGGAGGTGGGTTCGAGTCCGTGGCCGGCGGGGCGGCGTCGTTCGTGGGCGGCTGGTGGTTCAGACGTATCGACGCGGGCACCCTCGGGTCCTTCCGTACGGAGACGGCGGGTCCGGCCCGGGGAGCCGGGCCCGCCGTCCTTTCGTACGGAGCGTCCACGGGGGCTGTTCAGGCGCTCGGCAAACTCCGGGCAAACCTTCGCTACGCCCCTCCCACCGCCGTCAGCAGGGCCAGCGGGGTCGCCGCGGCGCGGGACTCGCGGGTACAGGCGTGCGGGTAGGGGACTGGCTGGGCGTGGTCCTCGCGGGAGTAGCCGGCGAGGACCTCCGGGAGACGGTGCCCGGTGGCGCGCGCCGCGTCGACGAGGGCGTGGGCGACCGTGCGGGCCTCGTCGTGCAGGCCGTAGCGGGCCAGGCCGAGGGCGATCAGGGCGTTGTCGTGCGGCCAGACCGAGCCGCGGTGGTAGGAGAGCGGGTGGTAGGCCGGCTGCCCCGCGGCCACAGTGCGCACGCCCCAGCCGGAGAAGAAGTCCGGCTCCAGCAGCCGCCGCCCCACCAGCTCCCCGTACTCCTTGTCCAGCAGGCCCGACCACAGCAGATGGCCCGCGTCCGAGGCCAGCGCGTCGATCTGGTGACCCGCGCCGTCCAGGGCGAGGGCGGGGAACGCCCGGTCGTGCATCCAGAAGTCGCGCTGGAAGCGGTCGCGCAGATCACCCGCGGCCTGTTCGAGCAGGGCCGCGTACGTCTGGTCGTCCCAGACCGTGCGGGCCAGCCACGACGTGCGGCGCAGGGCGTCGTAGGCGTAGCCCTGGGCGCCCGCGGCCATGACCGCGCCGGTCGGCCGGCTGCCGTCGGAGCCGCAGATGGCGCCGGGGGAGTCCTTCCAGTTCTGGTTGGCGAGACCGCCCTCGTCGGCGCGGTAGACGAGATAGCCGCGGGAGGTGAGGCCGCCGTGGTCGAGCATCCAGCCGATCGCGGCCCGCGCGTGGGACTCCAGCCGGCGGGCGAGCGCGGTGTCCCCGGTCTGCTCGGTGTACGCGCCGAGCAGCACCAGGAAGAGTGGGGTGGCGTCCACCGAGCCGTAGTAGCGGCCGTAGGGCACCTGGCTGAAGTAGGCCAGCTCGCCGTGCCGGACCTCGTGCACGATCTTCCCGGGCTGGGCCGCGGACCCCGCGGCGTCGCGCTCACCGGCCTGGGCGGCGGCCAGCGCGGGCAGGGTCTGGGCGGCCAGCTGGGGGCGGTAGGGGAGCGCGAACAGGGAGGTGAGCAGGGCGTCCCGGCCGAGCAGGGTGAGGAACCAGGGCGCGCCCGCGGCCGGCACCCGCAGGTCCTCGCCGTCCGGGCCGGTGGCCGGGACCTGGAGCGCGGCGAGGTCGGCCAGCCCCCGGGCGCAGGCCGCGGCCAGCTCGGGCCAGCCGGTCGGGAAGGCCACGCCCTCCACGAACGTGCCCTCCAGGGACAGCAGTTGGCTGCTCACCGCGGCCGGGGAGGCGGGCACCCGCAGGGCCCGCTTCTCGCCGTGCGGCCGGGCCACCACGCGCAGGGTCAGCTCGGCGGTGCCGTAGGCCTCCAGGTCCAAGGTCCACACCATCCGCCGCGCCCCGGTACCGGTCTCCTCCACGGCGTCGGGGGCGGGCTGGGCGCTCACCGTCGTACGGGAGAGCCAGGCGCCGCGCTGGTAGGTGAACTCCACGCCGTGGTCGAGCACCTGGCGGTGGCGGACCGCGCCGGGCTTGGCGTAGGTGCGGTAGTCCGAGCGGAGTTCGAACTGGTCGGTGAAGTCGGCGTCGGCGGTGATCGCCAGGCGCAGGGTGGTGGGCACCGGGCGGTTGCTGGTGACGCGCACGGTCTCCACGAACGAGCTGTCCGCGACGGCCTGTTCGCGGAACAGCGTGTACGCCGCGGGCTCCAGCCGGCCGCCGCGCGGGACGAGGACGCAGCGGGCGGTGTCGCCCTCGGCGACGGGCGTGAGCGTCTCCGGCACGGCCCCGTCGACCGTGAGCTGCCAGCGGCTCAGATGCCGGGCGTCGCGCACGAACAGCCCGTCGGGGAGGTTGCCGCCCCGTACGCCGCTGATGTCGCCCCCGTCGCCCACGGCGGCGAACGTCCCCCCGTACAGGAGCAGATGCTGCCGATCGGTCATCCGCGGTCCCCTCCCTTGTCCCTCGTGTCCTTGGCCCTGATGTCGAACGTCGGCGTGTGCAGCAGGTCGAGCGTGAGTGCGGCCGTCCAGCCGAAGCCGGTGGCTCCGCACGCCTCGCCGGTGTACGGGTCGACGTACTCGGCGAAGTCGGTGGCTCCGGCGGTGTCCAGCAGCGACCGGCGCAGCGCGTCGGCCCGGTCGCGCTCGCCGTGCAGGCGCAGTCCGCGTTCCAGCAGCCAGTTGGTGTTGAACCAGGCCGGGCCGCGCCAGTACCGGTGCGGGTCGAAGGCCTCGCCGAGCAGGTCGTAGCTGGGGGCGAGACGGGTGGTGGCGCCGAGCCCGAAGTGCGGGCCGGTCAGGGTGCGCACCAGCGTGGCGGCGGTGTCGCGCGGCAGGGCCGGCAACAGCAGCGGGATCAGCCCGGACACCCCGCGTTCCGGCACCAGGGCGCCGCCGCGCAGGTCCCGGCAGAGGAACATGCCCGCCGCCGGGTCCCACAGCCGCTCGATCAGCGCGGCGGTGAGCCGCTCGGCGCGGGCGTGCCGCGCGGTGCCGGTCGCGCCCAGTTCGCGGGCGATCCGGGCGAGGGCGTGCTCGGAGGCGATGAGCAGGGCGTTGAAGGAGGGGTCCTCGACGGCGAAGCCGGAGACGACGTCGGCGTACCCCTCGTCGCGGTAGTCCGCCGCCAGCCGCACGTACCGCCCGTAGTCGAGGTCGGTGGGCCGGTCCTCGGCGGCGCCGTGGTCGAGGTCGGCGCGGCGGAAGGACCGGGCGGGGGCCGGGACGACCCGGGCCAGCGGGGCGTCCCAGCTGGGGGCGTTGTCCATGCCCTGTTCCCAGGGGTGCACCACGGAGGCGAGCCCGCCGCCGCCGAGGTCGCGGTGGTGCAGCAGATAGCGGTGCCAGGCGGCGAGCCGCGGATAGACACGGGCCAGGAAGCCGCGCCCGCGCGACAGCTCGGGGTCGGCGCAGTGCACCAGCCAGGCGGCCAGCGCGTGCACCGGCGGCTGCACGATCCCCGAGGTCTCCACCGCCCGAGGGGCGCCCGCCGCGTGCCCGGCGGTGGAGGAGCGCCAGAAGTCCGGGCTCGGGAAGTACGCGTCGAGCGGCACGGCCGGGTTGAACACGATGTGCGGGACACGCCCGTCGGCCCACTGCGCGGCGAGCAGTGTCTCCAGCTCGCTCTGGGCCCGTAACGGGGAGATGTGACGCAGCCCGATCGCGATGAACGCCGAGTCCCAGGACCACTGGTGGGGGTACAGGCCCCGGGAGGGCACGGTCGAGCTCCCGGTCCAGTTCTCCTCCAGCACCCGGGCGGCCCGGTCGTGCAGGACACCGGCGCGGGGCGGACGATCGTATGCAACGGCGGACTCGGGTGGCCGGGCGACGAGCTGGGCAGTGCGATCCACTCGGGGCTCCCGCGAGAATGGCAGCGAGGACATGGGTAGCCGGGTCAGCACTGGCTACCGTGGGGTTACGCCTATTTAACACGCAAAACTCAATATGTAATGCAGGATTGAGAAACACAAGGGGGTGTGCATGACTGCCAGAAGTCAGGCCGGCGCGGGCGAGCTGCTGGAGCTGGTGCGCAGCGGCCGTGCCACCACGCGCGGAGCGCTTCAGCAGGCGACCGGGCTGTCCCGGGCGACCGTGGGGCAGCGGCTGGACCGGCTGTTCCGCGCGGGCTGGCTGCGCGAGGGCGCGGGCGGCCCGGTGGGCTCCCCGCTCGGTGGACGCCCCTCCATCACGCTGGAGTTCGACGGCGGGCACGCGGTGGTGCTGGCCGCGGACCTCGACACCCGGCACGCGCGCGTGGCGCTGCTGTCGCTGACCGGCGAGATCCACGCCGAGCACGGCGGCACACTGGCGATCGAGGACGGCCCGGACGCGGTGCTCGGCGAGCTCGGCCGCTGGTTCGCCGAGCTGCTGGAGAAGGCGGGCCACCGCCCCGAGGAGGTGTGCGGGATAGGCCTCGCGGTGCCCGGCCCGGTGGACTCCGAGACCGGCCGGGTGGTCCAGCCGCCGATCATGCCCGGCTGGGACGGCTACGACATAAGGGGGCGGCTGGCCAGGGCGTTCTCCGAGCACACGGGCGGCGCCGAGGTGCCGGTCATGGTCGACAACGACGCCAACCTCATGGCGTACGGCGAGCAGCGCACGGGGCATCCCGACTGCTCGGCCTTCGTCCTGGTGAAGGTCTCCACCGGTATCGGCGCGGGTGTCGTGGTGGGCGGTTCGCTCTACCGGGGCATAGACGGCGGCGCCGGCGACCTCGGCCACATCCGGGTGCCGGAGGGCGCCCAGGCGCTGTGCCGGTGCGGTTCGTACGGCTGTCTGGCCGCGGTCGCCAGTGGTGGCGCGGTGGCCCGGCGGCTGGCCGAGGCCGGGGTGCCGGCGGCCTCGGGGTCCGATGTGCGCGCCCTGCTGGCGGCCGGACACCCGGAGGCCGTGGGTCTCGCGCGGGAGGCCGGGCGGATGGTCGGGGAGGTGCTCGCGACCGTGGTGACCCTGCTCAACCCGGGGGTGCTGATGATCGCCGGGGATCTGGCGGGGACGCCGTTCCTGACGGGGGTGCGCGAGCTGCTGTACCAGCGGGCGCTGCCGCGTTCCACGGCCCACCTGGACATCGTCACCTCCCGGCTGGGGGAGCGGGCGGGGCTCGTGGGGGCCGGGGCGCTGGTGGTGGAGCACCTGTACGCGCCCGACCGGGCCGAGGAGCGGCTGCGCGCGCTCGGGGTGTGAGGCACGCTGGTGACAAGCGTGTTTCCGGTCCGGACGGCGGTCCGCATGGTGGTCTCCGGACGCCCGGGACAGCGTGATTCTCGCCACCCTTGATAAGGGTTGCGCTCAGATGAGCAATTGCGGCGCGACTGCACTTCCTCAAGGGGTGGCACTCAGTGCCACCACTTGATCGTTCATCGATCGAAATCAGGCGTGCTGAGGGCCGCTCATGTGAGCGCAATAGTCGGTCTACGGGTGTTGATGCATTCAAGAAGTGAACACATTCCGGCCGGATCGCTTACCAACCTTTGACTTTCGATCCCGTGGCGGACGGCTGGTTACAGGCGCATGACGCACAAGTAGACGTACCCAGGTGCCTTCGATCTGGGTATGTTCCTCGCCGTCAGGGCAGCCACCGCGTCCTCGAGGAGTTGGGACCCGTGTCGGAAATTCAAAAGTTCGTTTACGACTTCACCGAGGGCAACAAGGACCTCAAGGACCTTCTCGGCGGCAAGGGTGCGAACCTCGCCGAGATGACCAATCTGGGTCTTCCCGTCCCTCCGGGCTTCACCATCACCACCGAGGCCTGCAAGGTCTACCTGGAGAGCGGCGCGGAGCCTGTGGCACTGCGTGACGAGGTGAGTGCGCACCTCGACGCGCTGGAGCAGCGGATGGGCAAGAAGCTCGGCCAGCCCGACAACCCCCTCCTCGTGTCCGTGCGCTCCGGCGCCAAGTTCTCCATGCCCGGCATGATGGACACCGTCCTGAACATCGGCCTCTCGGACAAGTCCGTACAGGGCCTGGCCAAGCAGGCCGGCGACGAGCGGTTCGCCTGGGACTCCTACCGCCGCCTCATCCAGATGTTCGGCAAGACCGTCCTCGGCGTCGACGGCGAGCTGTTCGAGGAAGCCCTCGACAAGGCCAAGGAGACCAAGAAGGTCACGGTCGACACCGACCTCGAGGCCGCCGACCTCAGGAAACTGGTCACCCTCTTCAAGAAGATCGTGAAGAAGGAGACCGGCCGGGACTTCCCGCAGGACCCGCGCGAGCAGATGGACCTCGCCATCAAGGCCGTCTTCGAGTCCTGGAACGGCGACCGCGCCAAGCTCTACCGCCGCCAGGAGCGCATCCCGGGCGACCTGGGCACCGCCGTCAACGTCTGCTCCATGGTCTTCGGCAACCTCGGCCCCGACTCCGGCACCGGCGTCGCCTTCACCCGCGACCCCGCCTCCGGCCACCAGGGCGTCTACGGCGACTACCTCCAGAACGCCCAGGGCGAGGACGTCGTCGCCGGCATCCGCAACACCGTGCCGCTCGCGGAGCTGGAGTCGATCGACAAGAAGTCGTACGACCAGCTCATGCAGATCATGGAGACCCTTGAGAACCACTACAAGGACCTCTGCGACATCGAGTTCACCATCGAGCGCGGCCAGCTCTGGATGCTCCAGACCCGCGTCGGCAAGCGCACCGCCGGTGCCGCCTTCCGCATCGCGACGCAGCTCGTCGACCAGGGCCTGATCGACGAGGCCGAGGCCCTCCAGCGCGTCACCGGCGCGCAGCTCGCCCAGCTGATGTTCCCCCGCTTCGACGAGAGCGCGAAGGTCGAGCAGGTCGGCCGCGGCATCGCCGCGTCCCCGGGCGCGGCGGTCGGCAAGGCCGTCTTCGACTCCTACACCGCGGTCAAGTGGTCCCGCTCCGGCGAGAAGGTCATCCTGATCCGCCGCGAGACCAACCCCGACGACCTCGACGGCATGATCGCGGCCGAGGGCATCCTGACCTCCCGCGGCGGCAAGACCTCCCACGCGGCCGTCGTCGCGCGCGGCATGGGCAAGACCTGTGTCTGCGGCGCCGAGGAGCTGGAGGTCGACACCAAGCGCCGCCGGATGACCGTCCCCGGCGGGCACGTCGTCGAGGAAGGCGACCTGATCTCCATCGACGGCTCCTCCGGCAAGGTCTACCTGGGCGAGGTCCCGGTCGTCCCCTCCCCGGTCGTGGAGTACTTCGAGGGCCGTATGCACGCCGGCGCCGACGACGCCGACGAGCTGGTCCAGGCCGTCCACCGGATCATGGCCTTCGCCGACCGCAAGCGCAGCCTGCGCGTCCGCGCCAACGCCGACAACGCCGAGGACGCGATGCGCGCCCGCCGCTTCGGCGCCCAGGGCATCGGCCTGTGCCGCACCGAGCACATGTTCCTCGGCGACCGCCGTGAGCTGGTCGAGCGGCTGATCCTCGCCGACACGGACGCCGAGCGCGAGGAGTCCCTCAAGGCGCTGCTCCCGCTCCAGAAGAAGGACTTCGTCGAGCTGTTCTCGGCGATGGACGGCCTGCCGGTGACGGTCCGTCTCCTGGACCCGCCGCTGCACGAGTTCCTGCCCGACATCACCGAGCTGTCCGTACGCGTCGCCCTCGCCGAGTCCCGCAAGGACGCCAACGAGAACGACCTGCGCCTGCTCCAGGCCGTGCACCGGCTGCACGAGCAGAACCCGATGCTGGGTCTGCGCGGGGTCCGCCTCGGCCTGGTCATCCCCGGCCTGTTCACCATGCAGGTCCGCGCCATCGCCGAGGCCGCCGCCGAGCGCAAGAACGCCAAGGGCGACCCGCGCGCCGAGATCATGATCCCGCTCGTCGGCACCGTCCAGGAGCTGGAGATCGTCCGCGAGGAGGCCGACCAGGTCGTCGCCGAGGTCGAGGCCGCCACCGGTGCCGAGCTCAGGCTCGCCATCGGCACCATGATCGAGCTGCCGCGCGCCGCGCTCACCGCCGGCCAGATCGCCGAGGCCGCCGAGTTCTTCTCCTTCGGCACCAACGACCTCACCCAGACCGTGTGGGGCTTCTCCCGCGACGACGTGGAGGCCTCGTTCTTCACGGCGTACCTGGAGAAGGGCATCTTCGGCGTCAGCCCGTTCGAGACGATCGACAAGGACGGCGTGGGCTCGCTGGTCAAGGCCGCGGCGAAGGCCGGCCGCGAGACCCGTCCCGACCTGAAGCTGGGCGTGTGCGGCGAGCACGGCGGTGACCCGGAGTCGGTCCACTTCTTCCACGAGGTGGGTCTGGACTACGTCTCCTGCTCCCCGTTCCGCATCCCGGTGGCCCGCCTCGAGGCAGGCCGCGCCGCCTCCCAGTCCGAGGGCAGCGACCACCGCTGACCTCACCGAACCCGGAGCCGCCGTCGGTCCCCGACCCTCAGTACCGATCGGCGGCGGCCCCGGCCCACGAGAAGGGCGGCACCCGTGCGGGGGTGCCGCCCCTTCGTGCGCCCGGGGGGCTTGCGGCCTTGTCCGAGCCCGCCCAGCATCTGGCCCGAGCACCGGCGCCGAGTCCGCAGATCACCCTGGCGAGGTTAATGCTTGCATTAACATGACGGTCGTGGCTCAATAGGAAGTGGTCCTTGTCGGGGAGGTCGCCGCGTGGTTCGAGGCACTGGCCGAAGAGGACTGGGGCAGCGCTGAACAGGTAGAAGACGCTATCGACATGCTGGCGGCCACGGGCCCGACGCTCGGCCGTCCGCTGGTCGATCGCATCAAGGGTGCCGAGAGTCATCACCTGAAAGAGCTGAGGCCAGGGTCATCCGGGAGCAGCGAGATCCGCATCCTCTTCGCCTTCGATCCGGTGCGCCGGGCAGTATTGCTGGTGGCCGGTGACAAGGCCGGGAATTGGCAGCGCTGGTACGACATCAACATTCCGCTTGCTGAGGAGCGGTACCGGACACATCTGGCCGATCTTGAAACCAGGGAGTACGAATGAGCACCGTGAGCTGGGAGGAAACCAGGCGCAAGGCCCGCGAGCGGCGTGCGGCCGCCGGGTTGCAGGTGCGGTCGGCTCAGGAGAAGCAAGCGGCCATGGACCGGCTGACCGCCGAAGTGCGTGCTCACAAGCTCGCGGAGCTCAGGCGTGAACAGGCGCTGACCCAGCGACAAGTGGCTGCGTCGATGGGGGTCTCCGCACCCCGGGTCTCCGCGATCGAGCATGGTGAGGTGGATCGCGCGGAGGTCGCGACCCTCCGAGCCTACGTGGAGGCGCTCGGCGGTCGACTGCGCGTGGTCGCAGACTTCGGGGATGCCGAGTACACCGTGGCGTGAGGCGCTTGTCGCCGGAGGCCGTGGAGTTGAGTCCAGCAGTGGCCAACGCTCCTGACAAGCAGGAAGGCCCGGGTCATCGACCTGGGCCTTCCTCGTGGAGCGCGAAAGGTGAGCGACCTGAAGGGCCGTGCCCGGCCCGTCGACGGGCCGGGCACGGCGGGTGAGTCGGCGGACGAGGGCGCGGTTCACGGGGTTACGACCGGAAGGGACCCGTCACCTCGTAGGTGATGCCGCCCGAGGAGGAGCCCGTGGTGCCGCGTTGGCTGGAGAAGTACAGGCGGGTGCCGTCGGGGGAGAAGGCCGGGCCGGTGATCTCGGAGGAGGACTGGCCGTCGATGCGCAGGAAGACGGAGATCACGTCGTCCGGGGTGATCAGGCAGATCTCCATGTTGCCGCCGTCCTCGGCGACGTAGAGGTCGCCGGAGGTGGAGCCGGTGATGTTGTCGACGCCGGTGAGCGGGGCCGTGCCGTTCACCAGGGAGTCGTCGTAGGCGAGTTCGTAGGTGTTGTTCGTCAGGTTGACCTGCCAGACCCGGTTGTCGCCCTTGGTGGTGAACCACACCGTGTCGTCGGCGTAGTGGCAGCCCTCGCCGCCGTTGAAGGACTTCGACCCGGAGACCTGGGTGCGGGTCGTGGTCGGGGAGCCGTCGGGGTCGGGCACGTTCGCCCAGGTGAAGGAGCCGGAGGTGGCGCTGCCCGCGACCATGACCTGGAGGGTGCCGGAGGAGAGGTTGCCCCAGGTGTTCGGGACGAACCGGTAGAAGCGGCCGTTGGTCTCGTCCTCGGTCAGGTAGATCACCCGGCGCACCGGGTCGGCCGCGGCCGCCTCGTGCTTGAAGCGGCCCATCGCCGGGCGCTGCACCGCAGCGTTCACGCCCCAGGGGTCCGTCTCGTAGACGTAGCCGAGGGACACCTCCTCGCAGGACAGCCAGGTGTTCCACGGGGTCTTGCCGCCCGCGCAGTTCTGCCGGGTGTTGGACAGGATGCGGTACGCGCCCGTGATCTGGCCGCCGGAGGAGAACTTCACGGCGCTCGCGCCGCCCGAGGGGTTGATCTCCGAGTTGGAGACGTATATCCACCCGGTGCCGTCGGTGTAACAGGCGCCGCCGTCGGGGGCGTTGTGCCAGGTGTACGAAGTGCCGGAGACCGTCTGGCCGGATCGCGCGACGACCCGGCTGGTGAAGCCGCTGGGCAGCCGGATGCCGTTGGCGTCCGGGGAACCGAGTGCGCCGTAGGGGCCGGTGCCGGGCTGGGCCGGGGCCGCGTAGGCGGCGCCGCGCCACAGGGTCCCGCCGAACACGGCGGAGGAACCACCGAGGACGGCCGCGCGCAGGAGGGTACGACGTTCCACGCTCACTCCAAAGGGGTGCCGTGACCGCCCGCCGCCGGGCAGACGACGGGGCCGTGCGCTGATGGACCCTAGGGTCCTTCTGCTGGATCTCCGCGGCGTCGCGGCGTCCGGCACGCACCCTCGGCGCACGGCGCGGAGGGACAGGTGGCTCCGCCACATGACCCTCCACACCGCACACCGATCGCACGCACCGGACGCCGCTCCTTCTCCCGCGGAGATCCAGCAGAAGGACCCTAGACGCGCTCGGTAGACGGTCCATGGACAATCCGTGACGCTTCGCGGTACGGCAAACCCTTCACTCACGGTCACGAAACCATCACAAGTCCTTCACATGTGATGGGGTGGACGTACGGTCGTCACCCGAAGTGACAGCAGTGTCCGACGTGACACCCGTGGGGGCGACGACATGAGCAACCCGTACACCACCCCGCCGATGCCGCACCCCGCGCCCGGGGTGCCGGCCCCGGCGCCCCGGTGGGCCCGCAAGCGATTCGTGCTGCCCGCGCTCGGGCTCGCGCTGCTGATCGGGATCGGGATGGGGGCGGGCGGCGGGGACGGCGAGAAGGCCGATGCCGCGGCGGCCGTGGGCACCCCCGCGCCCACCGTGACCGCCACCGTGACGGCCACCGTCACCGAGACGCCCCGGGCCGAGGCCGCGCCCACGGTCACCGAGACCGTGACGAGGACCGTCAGGACCGAGGTCACGGAGACCGTCACCGCCGAGGCCGCCGACTCCGGATCCGACGGCTCCGGGTCCGACGACTCCGGCACCTCCGCCTACTACGCCAACTGCACCGCGGCCCGCGCCGCCGGAGCCGCACCGCTGTACGCCGGTGACCCCGGCTACGGCCGGCACCTCGACCGGGACGGCGACGGGGCCGCCTGCGAGTAGCCGCGCCGCGTCACGCGGGCAGGGCGGGCACCCGGCGTCCGGGCTGGTCGGCCCTGCCCGCGCTCGGCTCCGGGCCGGGCGGACGGGCCGAGGGCAGCCGGACCACCGCGTCCACCCCGCCGGTGGCCGCCTCCCGCAGCGTGACCTCGCCGCCGCTCGCGCGAGCCAGCCGCCGGACCAGGGTGAGCCCCAGCCCGGCGCCGCCCTTCGGGGCCTGCGGGGCGCGCCAGAACCGGTCGAAGGCGCGGGCCCGCTGCTCGGCCGTCATACCGGGGCCCTCGTCCGTCACATGGAGGTCGGCCCAGCACGGCCGGCTGTCCCGCAACGGGCGGCGGGCGGGCGTGTGCAGCCGCAGCTCCACGGTGACCGTGCTGCCCGCCAGGGAGGCGCGCAGGGCGTTCGACAGCAGGTTGTCCAGGATCTGCTCCACCGCGCCCGTCAGTGCCAGCACCGGGCCCACGCTCCCGGCGAACAGCACCAGGGACACGCCCTCGCGGGCGAACAGCGGCTGCCAGGTGCGGTGGCGTTCCGCGCAGACCGCGCCCACGTCGACCGGGCCGGGCACGGTCTCGTCCTCCTCCAGGCGGGCCATGGCGAGCAGGTCCTCGACCATCCTGGCCAGCCGGTCGGTCTCGGTCATCGCGGCGGCCAGGCTGGGCCGGGCGCGCCGGGCCACGGCGGGTTCGAGGTTCTCCAGGCGCAGCCGCAGCGCCGCCAGCGGGGTGCGCAGCTGGTGCGAGGCCTCGCCCGCGAAGGCGCGCTGCGAGGCCAGGATGTGTTCCAGCCGGGCGGCCGTCGTGTTGAACGCGGCCGCCAGGCTGCGCACCTCCGGCGGGCCCGACTTCACCGGAACGCCGGAGACGGGGCCGCCCTCGGCCAGCCGGTGCGCGGCCTCCTCCAGCAGCCGGATGGGACGGCCGGCCCAGCGGGCGAAGGAGAACGCCGCCGCCACGGCCCCCGCGAGCGCGACGGGCCCCGCCAGGGCGAGCAGCAGCCAGACCCGCATGATCCGGGCGTTCACCGCTTCGGTCGGCAGGGTGATGCGGACGGCGCCGAGGGCCGCCCGGGCGCCGACCGGCCGGGCCACCGACAGATGCCCGACCCCGCCGAGCCAGGAGGCGCGCACATCCGTGGCGGGCCGCCCGCGCAGCGCCGCCGTCAGGTCCGGGTGCCCCACCCGGCCCGGTGGTCCGGCGGGCGGGGCGCCGGGCGCCGCGGCCAGCACCTCACCGTCCGTGCCGACGACCACCACCCGACCGCCGATGCGTCGCGCACAGTGCGCGACCCGCTCGGCCAGGGCGCCGGGCCGGCCGGAGGCCAGGGCCAGCTCCGTGTACGCGGCGACCGCCTCGGCCTCCGCGGCGGCCGCCTCGACGATCCGCGCCCGCTCGGTCCGCGAGTGCACGATCCCCAGCGGGATCTCCAGGCACAGCAGCACGATCGTGGCCAGGCCGACATAGCCCAGCAGCAGCCGGCGGGTCATGCGGCGCCCCGCGGCGGGCCCTGCTCGGGCGTCTGGACCGCCAGGCGGAAACCGACCCCACGCAGGGTCCGGATCCACCCCGGCTCGCCCAGCTTGCGGCGCAGCGTGGCCACATGGACGTCCAGGGTCCTGGTCGGGCCGTCGTAGTGCTCGTCCCAGACCCGGTCCAGGATCTGCTGCCGGGAGTACACCGCGCCGGCGTCCTCGGCGAGCAGCGCCAGCAGCTCGAACTCCTTCGGGGTCAGCGCCACCTGCTCCTCGCCCACCCACACCTGCCGGGTGCGGCGGTCCACGACGAGCGGGCCGGGCGCGGCCCGCTCCGGCTCCCCCTCGTACGGCGTCTCCCGGGCCGGTCCGCGGCGCCGGTGCACGGCCCGGATGCGGGCGACCAGCTCCCGCACGCTGAACGGCTTCGCCAGGTAGTCGTCGGCGCCGAGCTCCAGGCCCAGCACCCGGTCGGCCTCCTCGCCGCGCGCGCTGAGGATGATGACCGGCACGTCGGAGGTCCGCCGGATGCCGCGGCACACATCGATGCCGTCCATGTCGGGCAGTCCCAGGTCCAGCAGCACGACATCGCCGTACGGACCGCGCAGCCCCTCCGCTCCGGTGGGGACATGGCGGACCGTCAGTCCGTAGCCCCGCAGTCCTTCGCCGAGCGGTTCGGCGATCGTCTCGTCGTCCTCGATGAGCAGCACTCGTACGCCCATGGCGTCGTGTCTCTCCATGAATGGGGGACGGGGTTCGACACGCTACAAGGAGGATCCCGGCCTTCGGCAGTAAATCCGGGGCAATGTGAAATGACCCTCAGAAACCGCTTGCGTCCAGTCTTTTGGCATTCCTCTAACCTTCCTCTGCATTTGCCCCTCCTACGGTCGTCGGACCTGTTCGGACCTGTGTCTGGAGGCATGATGAAGGCATTGCTGGACCGCGCCCGGTCGTTCAAGCGACGTGTGGACTTCGAGGGTGACGAATACCGGAAACTGGCCGTCGGGCAATTCCCCGAGGCCCTCTTCATAACCTGCTCCGACTCGCGGGTGATTCCCGCGCTCATCACCGGAGCGCGCCCGGGAGAGATATTCGAGCTGCGGAATGCGGGCAACATCGTGCCGCCCCACGACGCACAGGGGACCGCCGGTGGGGAGGCCGCCACCATCGAGTACGCGGTGGAGGTGCTGGGCGTTCAGGACGTCGTCGTCTGCGGCCACTCCCACTGCGGTGCCATGGGCGCGCTGCGGCACGGCACCGACCTGTCCGCACTGCCCCGGGTGGACGCCTGGCTGGACATGGTCCGGCCCGCGCTGGAGGGGGCGGGCGGACCGCCGGAGCCCGCGCTGCGGGAGGTCGTCCAGCTGAACGTCCGTCACCAGCTCGACGTGCTGCGCGGTCATCCGGCCGTGCGCCGGCGGACCGAGGCCGGGAGGCTGCGGCTGCACGGCTGGTACTACGAGGTGGACTCCGGACGGGTCCACGAGCTGGACGAGGACGGTCTGTTCCGGGTGCACGGCTCGTGAGCGGGGCACATGCGCGCCGCCGCTCCCGCCCGCCGCGCGCGGCCCGGTCCGGCGCGGAGGATCCGCCGCACGCCGCCGGGTCCGGCGCTGAGGACACGAAGCGCGGAGCCGGCTCCCGAACCGGGGGTGCCCGCGCGCCCCGCAAGGGGGGCGTCGACCTCGGTACCGAGATCACCGCGTCCCTGGTCGTCTTCCTCGTCGCCCTCCCGTTGTGCATCGGCGTGGCCGTCGCCTCCGGGGTGCCCGCCGAGCTCGGCATCGTCTCCGGGGTCGTCGGCGGGCTCGTGGTCGGGGCCGCGCGGGGCAGCACCCTCCAGGTCAGCGGCCCGGCCGCGGGGCTGGCGGCACTGGTGGCCGAGACGGTGGCCGAGCACGGGGTGGCGGCGCTCGGGGTGATCGTCCTGGGTTCCGGCGTCCTGCAGATCGTGCTGGGGCTGGTGCGGCTCGGCCGGATGTTCCAGGCGATCTCCCTCGCCGTCGTGCAGGGCATGCTCGCCGGCATCGGACTGCCTCTGATGTTCAGCCAGGTGTACCCGATGTCCGACGCGAAGGCCCCCGGCACACCGGTCGAGAACATCGCCGGTGTCCCCGCGCTGGCCGCCGGTGTCGCGGCCGATCCGCAGGCGGCGATCGCGGCGGGCCTCGGCGTCGTCACGATCGTGCTCAGCTTCGCCTGGAAGAAGGTGCCCGGACCGGTCCGCAGGATCCCGGCCGCCCTCGTCGCCGTCGGCATCGGTATCGCGGTCGCCGCGCTGCCGGGCGTGAACGTCAGGACGCTCAAGGTCGGCGACCTCGCGGACGCGGTGGACGTGCCGGGACCCGGGCAGTTCGCGCTGCTCGCCGACGCCGGGATCGTCACCGCCGTCCTCACCTTCACGGTGATCGCGTCGGCGGAGAGCCTGTTCACCGCGGCGGCCGTGGACCGGATGCACAGCGGGCCGCGCACGAAGTACAACTCCGAGCTCCTCGCCCAGGGCGCGGGGAACACCGTCGCCGGACTGCTGGGCGCGCTGCCTGTCACGGCGGTCGTCGCCCGCAGTTCGGCGAACGTCCAGGCCGGGGCGAAGACCCGGATCTCGCGCACCCTGCACGGTCTGTGGCTGCTGGCCTTCGCGCTGCTGCTGCCCCAGGTCCTGGCGCTGATCCCGATCTCGGTGCTCGCCGGGGTGCTGGTGCACAGCGGCTGGAAGCTGTTCGCGCCGGAGGAGTTCCCGAAGATGTGGCGGGCCGACCGGGCCGAGTTCGCGGTGATGACGCTCACCACCGCCGTCATCACCGTCACCGCGCTGCTGGAGGGCGTGCTCGTCGGCCTGCTGGCCGGTGTGGTGGTGGCCGCGCTGCGGATGTCCCAGGCGGTCGTGCGGCTGCGCACCGCGGACGACACCGCCGAGGTCGTCGTGGCGGGCAACGCGACGTTCCTGCGGCTGCCCCGGCTGATCGAGGGCCTGGAGCAGGCCGCGGCGTCCGGCCGGCCCCGCGTCCGGCTGGACCTGAGCGCGGTGACCCACCTGGACCACGCCTGCCGCACCCAGATCGACGAGTTCACGGCCCAGCAGCGGGGCGCGGGGGTCCTGGTGGACGTACTGATGCCCCGACAGACGGACGAGCGGCCCCGCCCGGTGGAGGAACGGGCGCGACCGGCGGCGGAACAGCAGCAACCGGCGGCGGAGCAGCCGCGATCAGCGGCGGAACACCCGCGACCGGCCGCGGAGCAGCCCCGGCCGCCGTCCGGACCGTCGCCGTCCGTGCCGCCCCCGTCCGCGGACGGTCCGCCCTGGCCGGGGACCGGGGACGACGGGGAGTGGCCCGACCTCGTGGGCCCGTCGCCGGTGCCCGGCCCCACCTCGGAGTGGTTCTACCTGGAGACCCGGCCGGCCCCGCACGCCCACGGCACCTACGGGCGGGCCGGCTGAGCGCCGGCGCCGGGAGCACACGGCGAGGCGCGCACCCGTCGGCGTGGGTGCGCGCCTCGCGCGTCCGGCTTTCCCGGCAGGTCAGGACGTGCGGACCTCGTACGTCGGCACGCTGACCGTGTCGTCGTCCAGACAGGCCCCCGTCTCCAGGTCGAAGCGCTGCTTCAGCAGCGGCGAGGCGACGTAGGCCCGGCCCTCGTGGGTGCCGATGAGGCCGCGGGACAGCACGGCGGCGCCGTTGAACGGGTCGCGGTTGTCGATGGCGTACACCCGGCCCGCCCGGTCGCGGAACAGGGCGATCTGGCCGCCGTCGGGCAGCAGCGCCGCCACACCCCGGCCGGGCAGCAGCCGGCCGAGCTCGCAGATCGCCAGCCATTCGGAGGCCAGTCGGATCTCGACCTTCAGGTCGGTCGTCTCGAGTGCCAGGGTCATCGCTGGGCGCTCCCTTCCAGGGGACGGTGGCCGATGGTGAGCAGGGGGAGGTCGGGCTTGATCTGGTCCCGCTCGGGGACGAAGCCGACGACCGGGTCGGGGGTGTCGGGCGCGTTCACGAAGGACACGAACCGGGCGAGCTTCTCCGGGTCCTTGATGGTCTCGGCCCACTCGTCGCGGTAGTTCGCCACGTGGTCGGTCATCAGCGACTCCAGCTCCTCGCAGATGCCGAGGGAGTCCTCCACGACCACGTCACGGACGTGGTCCAGGCCGCCCGGGATGCGCTCCAGCCAGGTCGAGGTGCGCTCCAGGCGGTCCGCGGTGCGGATGTAGAACATCAGGAACCGGTCGATCAGACGGATCAGCTCGGCGTCGGAGAGGTCCTGCGCGAGGAGGTCCGCGTGGCGCGGGGTGGCGCCGCCGTTGCCGCCGACGTAGAGGTTCCAGCCGTTGGAGGTGGCGATCACGCCGAAGTCCTTGGACTGGGCCTCCGCGCACTCGCGGGCGCAGCCGGACACCGCCGACTTCAGCTTGTGCGGGGAGCGCAGGCCCCGGTAGCGCAGCTCCAGGTCGATGGCCATGCGGACCGAGTCCTGCTGGCCGTAGCGGCACCAGGTGGAGCCGACGCAGGACTTCACCGTGCGCAGCGCCTTGCCGTAGGCGTGGCCGGACTCGAAGCCGGCGTCCACCAGCCGGGTCCAGATCAGCGGCAGCTGTTCGACGCGGGCGCCGAAGAGGTCGATGCGCTGACCGCCGGTGATCTTGGTGTAGAGGCCGAAGTCGCGGGCGATCTCGCCGATGACGATCAGCTTCTCCGGGGTGATCTCACCGCCGGCGATCCGCGGGACGACCGAGTACGAGCCGTTCCTCTGGAGGTTCGCCAGGAAGTGGTCGTTGCTGTCCTGGAGGGCGGCCTGCTCCCCGTCGAGGACGTAGCCGCTCGCGCCGATGGTCGGGGCCAGGGAGGCGATGATCGAGCCGACGGCGGGCTTGCACACCTCGCAGCCGTCGCCGCCGCGGGCGCTGTCGCGGCCGTACCGGTCGAGGAGGTCCTGGTAGGAGTTGATCCGCAGGGCGAGGACGATCTCGTAGAGCTCCTCGCGGGTCTGCGAGAAGCAGCCGCACAGGCCCTTGTCGACCACGATGCCGCCGGCCTCCAGCTCGGCGTCCACGAGCTGGCCGAGGACCTTGACGCAGCTGCCGCAGCCGGTGCCGGCCTTGGTGCACTTCTTCACCTCGGGCACGGACGTGCACTGGTGGTCGGTGACCGCGCCGCGGATCTGGCCCTTGGTGACGTTGTGGCAGGAGCAGACGATCGCGTCGTCCGGCAGCGCGCCGGGGCCGAGCTGCACGGCCTCGCCGGAGCCGGCCGGCAGCACCAGGCTCTCCGGGGCGACGGGCGGAACCGTGCCGGTCAGGGCCCGCAGCGTGCCGTACGCCTCCGCGTCGCCGACCAGGATGCCGCCGAGGAGGGTGCCGTCGCTGCCGATGACCAGCTTCTTGTACAGGCCCGAGCGGGAGTCGGAGTAGACGACGTCCAGGCAGTTCTCGGTGGCGCCGTGGGCGTCGCCGAAGGAGGCCACGTCCACGCCGAGCAGCTTCAGCTTGGTGGAGAGGTCGGCGCCGGTGAAGGAGGCCTCGTCGGCGGCGATGGTCGCGGCGGCGGTCTTCGCCTGCTCGTAGCCGGGCGCGACCAGACCGTAGACCCGGCCGTCGGCGGCCAGCGCGCACTCGCCGATGGCGAACACGCTCGGGTCGTCCACCGTGCGGCACTGCTCGTCGACCGTGATGCCGCCGCGCTCGCCGACCGTCAGGCCGCAGTCGCGGGCGAGCTGGTCGCGGGGGCGGACACCGGCGCTGAACACCACCAGGTCGACGGAGAGTTCGGAGCCGTCCGACAGCTTCATACCGGTCACCAAGCCGTCGGCGCCGGTGAGGATCTCCTGGGTGCCGACCCCGGTGTGCACCGACAGGCCCATGCCCTCGATGGTGCGCAGCAGGGCCGCGCCGCCGCCCTCGTCGACCTGGACGGGCATCAGCCGGGGGGCGAACTCCACGATGTGGCTGTCGAGCCCGAGGCCCTTGAGCGCGCCCGCGGCCTCCAGGCCGAGCAGGCCGCCGCCGACGACCGCGCCGGTGGTGCGGGTCCTGGCGTAGTCCTCGATGGCCAGCAGGTCGTCGATGGTGCGGTAGACGAAGCAGCCGGCGGCGTCCTTGTTCGGCACCGGCGGCACGAACGGGTAGGAGCCGGTGGCCAGGACGAGGATGTCGTAGTCGACGACGAGGCCGGAGCGGGCGGTGACCTTCCGGGCCTCGCGGTCGACGGTCTCGGCCGGGTCGCCGAGGTGCAGTTCGATGCCGTGCGCCTTGATGAACTCCATGTCGGTCATGGAGAGCTCCTCGGGCGAGGTGCCCGAGAAGTACGAGGTCAGCTGGACGCGGTCGTAGGCCGGGCGCGGCTCCTCGCACAGGACGACGACGCGGTGGGTGGCGGTGAGACCGCGCTCGGCGAGGGCTTCGAGGAAGCACTGGCCGACCATGCCGTGGCCGACGAGCACGATCGTGGGGGTGGCCCCCGGGGTGGCGGTCATGAGGAGCCTCCGTCGTTGGTGAGCAGGTGGAGCAGGGGGCCGTCGTCGGGGAGCGGCTCTGCTCCCTCCCAGGCGCGCGCCAGCGCGCCGACGGTGCCGAGTTCGCCGACGAGCACCCCGCCGACCAGGCGGTCGTCGCGGACGACGACCTTGCGGTAGGTGCCGCGCGTGGCGTCGGCGAGCTGGACGACGTCGTCGCCCGGCAGGGGCACGGTCTCGCCGAACGCGGCGAGGTCGAGCCCGGTGAGCGTGAGCCGGGTCAGGGCGCGGGTGCCGCGGTAGCGGGCGCCGGCCCGGCCGGCGAGTACCTCGGCGAGGACGTCGGCCTGCTCCAGGGCGGGCGCGGCGAGGCCGTAGACCTCGCCGTCGTGCTGGGCGCAGTCGCCGACGGCGAAGATGTCCGGGTCGGAGGTGCGCAGCTCGTCGTCGACGAGGACGCCCTTGTGCACGGAGAGCCCGGCGTCCTTGGCGAGGCCCACGCGGGGGTGGACGCCGCAGGCCAGGACGACGAGGTCGGCGTCGAGGGCGTAGCCGTCGGGCATCTCCACGGAGCGGACGGCGCCGCCGACGCAGCGCACGTCGCGGACCCGGGACTCGGTGTGGATCTCCACGCCGAGCGCGAGGAGGTGCCGGTGCACGAGCCGCGAGGCGGCCGGGTCGAGCTGGCGCTCCATCAGCCGTTCCGACTGCTGGGCCAGGACGACCGAGGCACCGCGCAGGGCGAGGGCGCGGGCGGCGGACACGCCGAGCAGTCCGCCGCCGATGACGACGGCCCTGATGCCGGGGCGGACCGCCTTGGACAGTCCCAGGCAGTCGTCCAGGGTGCGGAAGGCGTGGACGCCCTCGGGGAGCACGTGCTCGGGGGTGAACAGGCCGCGCAGCGGGGGCAGCACCGGGTTGGAGCCGGTGGCCAGGACCAGCGTGTCGTATGCGATCTCCGACCCGTCCGCGCAGTTCACCCTGCGGGCCGCGCGGTCGATCCCGGTCACCCGGGCGCGGACCAGGTCCGCCGGGGCGGGCAGCGCGATGACGTCGGGGCTGTAGCGCCCGGCCAGCACCTCGGCGAGCAGCACCCGGTTGTAGGGCCGGTGCTCCTCCTCGCCGACGAGCACCGCGGACATGCCGAGCTCCGCCAGGCGCCGGGCGAGCCGTACGCCCGCGAGGCCGGCGCCGATCACCACCACACGCGATTTCGAGGTCATGTCAACGAGCGTGCGGTGCGGGTGTTACCCGGCCGCATCACGTCTGTTTCACGGGAGGAACTCTGCCCTCAGCGTGCGGGGCGCCGCGATGTGAGGGAACCGGGCCGAACCTCAGGGGACGCTCTGAACCCGCCGATCTACGTGGACAGGGCATGTATCCCGTCCCGTAGGGTCCCGACCATGCCCGACATACCTCTCACCATGATCGCCCTGCTGTGCCTGGCCGCCCTCGCGGCCGGCTGGATCGACGCCGTGGTGGGCGGTGGCGGGCTGCTGCTTCTCCCGGCGCTGCTGCTGGGTCTGCCGGGTAACACCCCGGCCGCGCACGCGCTGGGCACGAACAAGGCGGTGGCCATCGTGGGCACCACGGGCGCCGCCGTGACGTACACCCGCAAGGCGCCGGTGGACGTCCGGCTGGCCGTGCGGATCGGGCTCGCGGCGCTGGCCGGGTCCTCGGCGGGGGCGTTCTTCGCGGCCGGGATGAGCACCGAGGTACTCAAGCCGGTGATCATGGTCGTGCTGCTGGGGGTGGCGGCGTTCGTGATCCTGCGGCCCGCCTTCGGCACGGCCCCGGCGCCGGGCGCGGTCACCCGCCGCCGCATTCTCGCCGCGATCGGCCTGGCGGGCCTCGGCATCGGGTTCTACGACGGGCTGATCGGCCCCGGCACCGGTACGTTCCTCGTCCTCGCCCTCACCGCCGTCCTCCGTCTCGACCTGGTGACCGCCTCCGCCACCGCCAAGATCGTCAACTGCTGCACCAACGCCGGCGCCCTCGCCATGTTCGCCTGGCAGGGCGCCGTGCTGTGGCAGCTGGCCGCGCTGATGGCCGTGTTCAACCTCGCGGGCGGCACGCTGGGCGCCCGCACCGCCCTGAAGAAGGGCAGCGGCTTCGTCCGCGTCGTGCTGCTGACGGTGGTGTTCACGCTGGTGGCGAAGCTGGCGTGGGAGCAGTGGCTCGCCTGATCCGCCGGGGGCGTGCCCGCTGACCGGGCGGGGTGTCGGGACGCGGCAATGGGGCCGGGCGTCGGGACCCGGTGCACGGTCGGGCGTCGGGACCCGGTGACCGGGTGACGGGGTCGGGCGTCGGGACGCGGTGCACGGTCGGGGGGCAGGACGCGGTGACCGGGCCGGGCGTCGGCACCCGGTGGCCCCGTGCCCCGGTGACCGGGCCGGGCGTCAGGACCCCGCGGCGCGCACCGCGAGCAGGTCGACCATCCCGACGGTGTCCTCCGCGCCCCGCCCCTCGGCGACCAGCCGGTCCATCAGCGCCATGTACGGCGTGAGCAGCTCGGGGCTGACGCCCTGCTCCTCGGCGGTGCGCAGCAGCGTGGCGTTGCCCGCCGCCTGCATCGCCGCGTTGGACACGACGCCCTCGGTGTGGTCCCCGCTCTCCAGTCGGGCGGCAGCGCCGTGCACCTGCCCCGCCATCGCGGTGAGCCAGCCCTCGAGCAGCGGCGCGAACTCCTTCGGCGCGATGTTCTCGCGGCGCACCAGCGCGAAGGCGTGGAACACCCCGGCGAACATGCCGCTCATGGCGCTGAGCAGCGCCACGTCGTGCAGCGCCGCGAAGCCCGGGTCGGTGCCGGTGAAGACCGCCCCGGCCGGTACGGCGAGGGTGTCCCGGTGCTGCTCGAACAGCCCGGCCGAACCGCTGTAGAACACGTACGCCCCCGAGGCGGGGTCGGCGATCATCGGCGGCACGGCCATGATGCCCGCGTCCAGGAAACGGGCGCCGCGCGCCTCGGCCCAGGCGGCCCGGGCACGGCCTTCCGCGGGGGTGCCGGTGGTGAGGTTCACCAGGTCCCGGCCGGTGAGGACGGTGTCCTCCAGGGCCTCGCCGACGGAGGCGTCGTCGAGCAGGCAGACGATCACGAGCCCGCCCGCGGCGACCGCCTCAGCCGCGCTGCCGGCGACGGAGGCTCCCTCGGCGGCCAGCGCCTCGGCTCGGGCGGGGGTGCGGTTCCAGACGGTGACGGGGTGGCCGGCGGCGAGCCAGGCGCGCACCAGGGCGCTGCCCATGGCGCCGGTGCCGAGGACGGTGAGCGGGGCAGGTGCGGTGTCGGTCATGACGGTTAGGCTCGATCAGGGTGGCGGGCCCGCTCAAGTACGCACTTCGGAGTGGGTGGTTACCGCCGGGAAAGCATCCAGGCAGGGAGACCGGGCATGGCGACGGGTACGGGGCCGGGCATGGCGACGGGGACGGGGCCGGGCAGGGGCCCGGGCGGGACGGCGGGCAGGCGGCCGGGGTCGTACGTCTGCGGGATCGACGCGGCGATGGACGTGATCGGCGGCAAGTGGAAGGTGCTGATCCTGTGGGCGCTGCGCACCCGCCCGCACCGCTTCGGCGAGCTGCGCCGCGAACTGCCCGGCGTCACGGAGAAGGTGCTCGCCGCGCATCTGCGCGAGCTGGAGGCGGACGGCGTCGTGCACCGCGAGGAGTACGACGAGGTGCCGCCCAGGGTGGAGTACTCCCTGACGGCGCGGGGCGAGAGCCTCGACGCCGCGCTGGAGCCGCTCGGTGCGTGGGGCAGGGAGAACGTGCTGGGCGGGTCAGCGCGCGGCACCGGTGAGCCGGGCGAAGACGACGACGTTGCCCTGGTAGCCGGTCGCGCGTGACCAGCCGCCGCCGCAGGTGATCACCCGCAGCTCGGGCCGGGGCGCGGTGCCGTAGACCTTCTGGTCGGGGAAGTCGGCCGCCCGGTAGACCTCGACGGCGTAGACGCTGAACCGGGCCGTGCCGCCGTCGCGCCGGTCGATCTCGATGACGCCGCCCTTCTTCAGGGCGCCGAGGGAGAAGAAGACGGCCGGGCCGTCCGCGTTGTCGACGTGCCCGGCGACGATCGCGGTGCCCCTCTCGCCGGGGGTGGTGCCGGCCTCGTACCAGCCGGCCAGGTTCTCGCGCTCGGCGGGCGGCACGTCCAGGCTGCCGGAGGCGGTGAGGCCGAGGCCCGTCAGGGGCGCGTCCACGCGGATCGCGGGGATGCGGATGCGGTCCGGCGGCGAGGGCGGCAGCGGGCGGGCGGCGGGCTCGGCGGCGGCGTCGGCGCGGGCCTCGGCCGCGGAGGGCTGCGGCGGGGCGTGCGTGGCGAGGCCGTCGTGCAGCAGCCAGGCGCCCGCGCACAGGGCGATGACGGTGACGGCCGCTGTCGCGGCGGTGCCGTGTCGGCGCACCTTGACCTCCCGTGGGGGCCTGCCCGTGCCCCCTCCGGGCCGTGGGGGGCGGTCGGACCCGGAGGGGGAGGGGACAAGCGGTACCGGCGGACGGACAGCGGAGGGTGTCCGTCAGATCCCGTCGCCTCTCGCCCGGCGATGCAGGAGCCAGGTACCGCCCGCGGCGGCGACGGCGAGAGCCGCCACGCCTGCCGCGGTCTGCACGGGATCGGGGCCCAACGCGCCGCCGACCCCCGTCCTCACACTGCCGCGCGGCTGCACGGCGGTCAGCGTCACCACCAGGTCGCCGCGCACCTCGCGGCCGCCCCGGGCACACGCCACGACGATCTCGTACGTCCCGGGCTGCGCGCTCGGCGGCACCTTGAACCGTCCCGTCGCCTCGCCCTCGGGCGCGCCGGGCGCCAGGGTGAAGTGCCCCGCCCCGACCGCGCTGGCGTCACCGGCCGCCGTACCGCCGTCACCGCAGGCGGCGGTGCCCACGGTGACCACGCCGCCCGGCACCACGGACGACGGGAGCACGTCGAGACCGCCGGCGGCCAGGGCGGGTGCGGCGAGCGGCCCGCCGACGGCGGCGGCGAGCGCGGCACCGGTCAGCAGCCGGGCGGTACGTCGCATCGGTCGCTCCTCACGAGCATCGGCGGTCTGCTCTTCCCTGCTCCTCCGAGGTAAAGGGCAGCACGCCGGACCCGCTTGCTGACCCACCGTCAGAAACGCCGTGCGCGGCCGCCGAGCGGGTGCCTCCCGGAACCCGTTTCGGCAGGTCACGACCGTGAGGGGGAGGTGCCGCGGAAGAACACCCGAAGGGCGCAGGGCGACGGGGTGAACGGGTGACCCCGGGCGGCGCCCCGCCGCCCGTGCGGCCGTTCCGTCACCGGCGGTACCCGCGCCGCGGTGTGCGGGGCGGTAGCCGCGCCGCCATATGCGGCCGTCTCCGTCACCGACGCTCGGGGGCCTCCCCCCGTCGGGACCGCCTGGGCCGGGCGCCTCGGCGCACCCCGACCGCGCGTGACCGGGATTCCAGGGGCCGCGCACCTGCCATGGCCATAGCGATTCCGTGCAGGTGTGCGAGATCCGTGCAGCTGTGAGAGGTGAGAATCGTTTCCGTGACGCCCGACAGCCCCCGCCGCCTCCCCTTCTTCGTCTACGGCACCCTCCGCCCCGGCGAGCCCAACCACGACGCCTTCCTGCGCGGCCGCACCCGTGCCGAGGAGCCCGCCCGGCTCACCGGCGCGGTGCTGTACGAGGGCCCCGGCTACCCCTACGCCGTGGAGGAGGCCGGGGGAGAGGTAAGCGGCGAACTGGTCACCGCGCGGCCCGAGGCCTACGGCCGACTCCTCGAAGAACTGGACCGGTTGGAGGAGTACGTCCCCGGCGACCCGCGCCGCAGCCTCTACGAGCGGGTGGCCCGCGAGGTCACCCGGGACGCCGACCGGACCGCCGTGCGGGCCTGGGTCTACCTCGCCGCGCCCTCCGTCGCCGTACGGCTGCGGGCGTGCGGGCGGCTCATCGCGGGCGGCGACTGGCTCGCCCGCGAACGGCCACTCCCGGGCGGCGGCTGACCCGCCCCCGTCCGCCGCCGCTCACATCGTGCCGGGTGTCTTACGCGTCGTCACATTCATCCGGTTCCACGTGTTCACCGTGAAGACCAGCGCGATCAGCTGGGCCAGCTCCTGCTCCCCGAAGTGGCGCGCGGCCTCCTCGTACACCTCGTCGTGGACGCCGTGCGGCAGCAGCGTGACCGCCTCGGTGAGGGCGAGCGCGGCCCGCTCCCTCTCCGTGTACAGGCTCGACTCCTGCCACGCCGACAGCTGGTGGATCCGGTCCTCGCTCTCGCCGCCCTTGCGGGCGTCACCGGTGTGGTAGTCGATGCAGTACGCGCACCGGTTGATCTGTGAGGCGCGGATCTGGACCAGCTCCAGCAGGACCGGGTCGACGCCCTGCCGGGCGGCCGCGTCCAGGGCCAGAACCGCCTTGAACACCTTCGGGGCGACGGCGGAGAAGTTCATGCGCTGGGGTACCTGGTAGGTCGTCATGTCTCGAATCTACGAGGCCAGAAGACCTGCCACGGGGTGCATTCCGGCCCGGGAATCATGGGTCAATTCCGGGCCGGACACGGGTCATTCACCGGTCGGCGCGACCGCCTCCAGCCGCACCGCGCACGCCTTGAACTCAGGCATCCGCGAGGTCGGGTCCAGGGCCGGGTTGGTGAGCGTGTTGGCCCGGCCCTCGCCCGGCCAGTGGAACGGCATGAACACCGTGTCCGGGCGGATGGCCGTGGTGATCCGGGCCGGTGCCACCGCGCGGCCGCGCCGTGAGACCACCGCCACCGGGTCGCCCTCGGACGCGCCCAGCCGGGCCGCCAGCCGCGGGTGCAGCTCCACGAAGGGGCCCGGCGCCGCGGCGTTGAGTTCCGCCACCCGCCGGGTCTGCGCGCCCGACTGGTACTGCGAGACCACCCGGCCGGTGGTGAGCAGCACCGGGTACTCCTCGTCGGGCTCCTCGGCGATCGCCCGGTGCGAGACCGGGGCGAACCGCGCCCGCCCGTCCGGCGTGGCGAAACGGTCCAGGAAGAGACGCGGGGTGCCGGGGTGCGCATCGGACGAGCCGGTCCCGGCGGCCTCGGCGCCGTCGGGCGAACCCGGCTCCACCGGACCCGGGCAGGGCCAGAACACCCCGTTCTCCTCCGCCAGCCTCCCGTACGTCATCCCGGAGTAGTCCGCGACCCCGCCCGCGCTCGCGCGCCGCAGCTCCTCGAAGACCTCCTCGGGATCGGTCGGGAAGCCCTTCTCCACCCCCAGCCGGGCGGCGAGGCCGTGCAGGACGTCCAGGTCGCTGCGGACGCCGTCGGGCGGGGTGAGCGCCCGGCGGCGCAGCAGGACGCGGCCCTCCAGGCTGGTCGTCGTGCCGGTCTCCTCCGCCCACTGCGTCACCGGCAGCACGACGTCGGCGAGTTCGGCCGTCTCCGACAGCACCACGTCGGCCACCGCGAGGAAGTCCAGCGACCGCAGCCGCTCCTCGACGTGCGCGGCGCGCGGCGCGGAGACGACCGGGTTGGAGCCCATCAGCAGCAGGGACCTGATGTCGGACCCGAGCGCCTCCAGCAGCTCGTACGCGCTGCGCCCCGGCCCCGGCAGCGAGTCCGGGTCCACGCCCCACACCGCGGCCACGTGCCGCCGCGCCTCGGGGTCGTCCAGCTTGCGGTAGCCGGGCAGCTGGTCGGCCTTCTGGCCGTGCTCGCGGCCGCCCTGTCCGTTGCCCTGGCCGGTCAGACAGCCGTACCCGGACAGCGGTCGGCCCGCGCGGCCCGTGGCCAGGCACAGGTTGATCCAGGCGCCCACGGTGTCGGTGCCCTTGGACTGCTGCTCGGGCCCGCGCGCGGTGAGCACCATCGCCGCCTCGGGCTCGCAGAACAGCCGTACGGCCTCGCGCAGTTCGGGCACGGACACGCCGGTGACGCGCTCGACGTACTCCGGCCAGTGCGCCATCGCCGCCGCGCGGGCCTCCTCCCAGCCCGTCGTCCGCTCACCGATGTAGCCCTCGTCGGTGCGCCCCTCCGCCACGACCAGGTGCAGCATGCCCAGCGCGAGCGCCAGGTCGGTGCCCGGCCGGGGGGCAAGATGCAGATCGGCCTGCTCGGCGGTGCGGGTGCGGCGCGGGTCGACGACGATCAGCGTGCCGCCGTTCTCCTTGAGCTCGGTGAGGTAGCGCAGCGCGGGCGGCATCGTCTCCACGAGGTTGGAGCCGACCAGGATCACGCACCCGGTGCGGGGGATGTCCTCCAGCGGGAACGGCAGCCCGCGGTCCAGCCCGAACGCCTTGATCCCGGCCGCCGCCGCGGAGGACATGCAGAACCGGCCGTTGTAGTCGATCTGCGAGGTGCCCAGCGCGATCCGGGCGAACTTGCCCAGGCTGTAGGCCTTCTCGTTGGTCAGGCCGCCGCCGCCGAACACCCCGCACGCGTCGGGGCCGTGCTCGGCGCGCGTGCCGCGCATCGCCCCGGCGATCCGGTCGAGCGCCTCGTCCCAGCCGGCCGGCACCAGCACCCCGCCCGAGCGCACCAGCGGGGTGGTCAGCCGCACGCCCGGCGCCAGGACCGCCGCCGCCGTGCGGCCCTTGCCGCACAGGGCGCCCCGGTTCACCGGGAAGTCGGCGCGCTCGGTCACCTCGACGCCCCCCTCGCGTGCGGGCGACAGGTTCATCCCGCACTGCAGGGCGCAGTAAGGGCAGTGAGTGGGCGTCGAGGTGGTCTCCATGCACCTCAGCGTGGGTCGGGCGTGTTACGCGGAGGACGGCTGATTGTTAAACGAAGCGCACGGCGACCTCCCCGGGGCCCCGCGCCCGCCGTGAGGTGGGCGGTCACCCGCCCCACCGGCCTCCGCGGGCGTGGGCGAGGTCACACCCCCCGGCGGGCGTCCCGCAGCGCCCGCGTCACTCCGGGCTCCCTGCGCCCCAGGAACCGCGGGTCCGGCTCGAACAGGGCGTCCAGCGCGGCCTTGCCGGAGGCGACGACGTCCCGGACCTCGCCGGAGTACCAGGTCGCGTCGTGCGGCTCGTCGACCCCGACGCCGTACGAGCGCACCCCCGCCTCCTCGCACAGCGCCACCGCCCTGCGGACATGGAAGCCCTGGCTGATCAGCACCGCCTCGTCGACCCCGAAGATCCTCTTCGCGCGCACACAGGAGTCCCAGGTGTCGAAGCCCGCGTAGTCCGACACGATCCGCCGGTCCGGTACACCGTGCCGGGTCAGATAGGCGCGCATCGCGTCCGGCTCGTCGTACTCCTTCCGGCTGTTGTCCCCGGTCACCAGGACGACCTTCACCCGCCCCGCGCGGTACAGCTCGGCCGCCGCGTCCAGCCGGTGCGCGAGGTACGGCGACGGCTCCCCGTTCCACAGCCCGGCGCCGAACACCACGGCCACGTCCGAGCGCGGCACGTCCGCCGTCGTACGCAACCGTCCGTCGGTCACGAGATGCAGCCACGCCGACGGCAGCAGCGCCAGCGCGCAGACCGCCATCACGGCCTGCGCCAGGCGCCGCCACCCGGTACGCGTGCGCGGCAGCCGAGGTCGCGCGATCTTCATCCGGCCACCCTCCGATCCGGCACCGGTCCCCTCCGGTCCCGAGAAGGGAGGACGCCGGACACGCCGGTCCGGTTCACCGCGCAGGCATCCCCGCCGCACCTCACCCCGCGGTGCGGTGCACCGCGCACCGGTCCCGCGTCACACCTCACCCCGCGGTGCGGTGCATCGCGCGGCAGTTCCGCGCCGCGCCTCACCCGCGGTCGGGTCCACCGCGCAGCGGTCCCGCACCGCGCACCGGTCCCGCGCCGCACCTCACCCCGCGGTCCGGTCCATCGCGCGGCAGTTCCGCGTCACACCTCACCCCGCGGTCGGGTCCACGGCGCACCGGTCCCGTGCCGCGCCTCACACCGTTCCCCGGCACTCCGTGAAGCAGCGGAAAACACCCGTGACGGCCGTGCAACGGCCACGCAATCTCCGTCCGCCAGGCTCTCCGCATGACGGCGTATCTCAGGAACCGGATCAGCGGCGAGCTCGCGAGCCGCCTCGGCCTCGCCCCGCTCGACGGCCACCGCCCGGCCGCGCCCGCGCTCGTCCTGGTCGCCCACGGCAGCCGCGACCCGCGGGCCCTGGCGACCGTGCGCGAGCTGCTCGACCGGGTCCGCGAGCTGCGCCCCGACCTCGCCGTCCACCTCGGCCACATCGAGCTCAACGCGCCGCTGCTGACGGACACCCTCGCCGCCCTGCCCGGCGAGTCCGTCCTGGTCCCACTGCTGCTGAGCCGCGGCTACCACGTCAAGCAGGACATCCCCGAGATGGCGGCCGAGGCGCGGGCGCACACCTACGTGGCCGCACCGCTGGGCCCGCACCCGCTGCTGGTGGAGGCCCTCTACGAGCGTCTCACCGAGGCCGGCTGGCACGCCCCGCGCACCGAGTCCGAGCGCCGCTCCAGCGCGGTCGTGCTGGCCGCCGCCGGCTCCCGCGACCCCGAGTCCGCCGTGGGCACCCGCCGGATCGCCGCCCTGCTCGCCGAGCGTGTGGGCGTGCCGGTCGTCCCCGCCTACGCCTGCGCCGCCAAGCCCACCGTCCCGGCCGCGATCCGTTCCCTGGCCGCGCGCGGCCGCCACCGCGTCGCCGTCGCCTCCTGCTTCACCGCCCCCGGCCGCTTCGCGACGGAGTGCGCGAACGCGGCCCCCTGGATCGCCGCGGCCCCCCTGGGCGCCCACCCGGCGATGGCCCGCCTGCTCCTGCACCGCTACGACCAGGCCCTCGCCACGCGGATGAGGACGGCCGCCTGACCGTTCGCAACGGGCCACGAACCACCCGCACCCCCGACACAACGGCACACGGCGAACGAACCCGCGACACAACAGCACGTCGCGGACGCACGGGCGCACTACTGTCGAACCATGGCTGGCACCCCCTACGACGACACGGCGACCGAACGCTGGGCCCCCGAGCCCGACAAACGCCCGGGCCGCACCGCCTTCCAGCGCGACCGCGCCCGCGTCCTGCACTCCTCCGCCCTCAGAAGGCTCGCCGGAAAGACCCAGGTCGTCACCCCCGGCGCCAGCGGCAGCGCCTGGGACGCCAGCCCCCGCACCCGCCTCACCCACTCCCTGGAGTGCGCCCAGGTGGGCCGGGAGCTCGGCGCGGCCCTCGGCTGCGACCCCGACCTGGTCGAGGCCGCCTGTCTGTCCCACGACCTCGGCCACCCGCCCTTCGGCCACAACGGCGAACAGGCCCTCAACGAGTTCGCCGCGGACTGCGGCGGCTTCGAGGGCAACGCCCAGTCCCTCAGGCTCCTCACCCGCATCGAGCCCAAGCGGTTCACCGAGGACGGCTCCGTCGGACTGAACCTCACCCGCGCCGCCCTGGACGCGTCCACCAAGTACCCCTGGCCGCGCGGCGCCCACCCCGAGACCCCCGGCTCGCAGAAGTTCGGCGTGTACGAGGACGACCGCCCGGTCTTCGACTGGGCCCGCAAGGACGCCCCGGGCACCCGCACCTGCTTCGAGGCGCAGGTCATGGACTGGTCGGACGACGTGGCGTACTCGGTGCACGACGTGGAGGACGGCCTGCACGCCGGGCACATCGACCCCAACCTCCTGCACGCCGAGCCGGAACGGCGGGACGTGTTCGCGGTGGCCGTCGGCCGCTACGTGCCCGCGGACACCGACCCGGCCGAACTCGCCGAGGCCCTCGACCGGCTCCAGGACGAGGAGTGGTGGCCGCACGGCTACGACGGCACGGCCCTCGCCCAGGCCCGGCTGAAGGACGCCACCAGCCAGCTCATCGGCCGGTTCTGCCTGGCCGCCGAGACCGCCACCCGGGCCGCGTACGGCGGCGGCCGGCTCACCCGCTACTCCGCCGAACTGGTCGTGCCGCGCGCGACGCGCATGGAGTGCGCGGTGCTGAAGGCGGTCGCCGACCGGTACGTCATGCAGCGCGACGAACAGACCCGCATCCGCGCCGACCAGCGGATCGTCGTCGCCGGACTCGCCGAGGCGCTCACCCTGCGCGCCCCCGACGGCCTCGACCCGCAGTTCCGCGCCCTGTTCGACCGGGCCGGCGACGACCGCGCCCGCAAGCGGGTGATCGTCGACCAGATCGCCTCCCTCACCGACGCGTCAGCGCGGTCGCTGCACACACGTCTGACGGGGTACGCGTGACGGGGGCATACACCGTAGGACCGTGACCCTCCGTGGCCTGATCGGGTCACTCCCTCTTCCCCCATCACGCTGCGTGCGGGAGGCTCGCATGTGGCGCTACGTCAACGAGGAGGCATCAAGTGGTCGACGCGGATCAGACATTCGTCATCGTCGGTGGCGGTCTCGCGGGAGCCAAGGCGGCCGAGACGCTCCGGGCGGAGGGCTTCTCGGGGCGGGTGATACTGATCTGCGACGAACGCGACCACCCCTACGAGCGGCCCCCGCTGTCCAAGGGGTTCCTGCTCGGCAAGGAGGGCCGCGACAGCGTCTTCGTGCACGAACCGGCCTGGTACGCGCGCAACGACATCGAACTCCACCTCGGCCAGACCGTCGACCGGATCGACCGCGCGGCGAGGACGGTCCGCTTCGGCGACGACGGCACCCTCGTCCACTACGACAAGCTGCTGATCGTGACCGGCGCCGAACCGCGCCGTCTGGACATCCCCGGCACCGACCTCGTCGGCGTCCACCATCTGCGCCGCCTCGCCCACGCCGAACGGCTCAAGCAGGCCCTGACCACGCTCGGTCGCGACAACGGCCATCTGGTGATCGCCGGCGCCGGCTGGATCGGCCTGGAGGTCGCGGCGGCCGCCCGCGGCTACGGCGCCGAGGTCACCGTCGTCGAGCCGGAGCCCACCCCGCTGCACGGCGTCCTCGGCCCCGAGCTCGGCAACCTCTTCGCCGAGCTGCACCGCGAGCACGGTGTCCGCTTCCACTTCGGCGCGCGGCTGACCGAGATCACCGGCCAGGACGGCATGGTCCTCGCGGCGCAGACCTCCGACGGGGAGGAGCACCCCGCGCACGCCGTCCTCGCCGCGATCGGCGCGGCCCCGCGCACCGCGCTCGCGGAGGCGGCCGGGCTGGAGATCGCCGACCGGGCACAGGGCGGCGGCATCCTCGCCGACGACCGGCTGCGCACCTCCGACCCGGACATCTACGCCGCCGGTGACGTGGTCTCGTTCCCGCACGAGCTGTTCGGCACCCGGCTGCGGGTGGAGCACTGGGCCAACGCCCTCAACGGCGGGCCCGCCGCCGCGAAGGCCATGCTCGGCCAGGACGTCGTCTACGACCGCGTGCCCTACTTCTTCTCCGACCAGTACGACCTGGGCATGGAGTACAGCGGATGGGCGCCGCCGGGGTCGTACGACGAGGTCGTGGTCCGCGGGGACGCCGGGAAGCGGGAGTTCATCGCGTTCTGGGTGAAGGAGGGGAGGGTGCTGGCCGGGATGAACGTGAACGTGTGGGACGTCACAGAGCCGATCCAACGGCTGATCCGGACGAAGGTCCGGGTCTCTTCGGACGCCCTCGCCGATCCTCGTGTGGCGTTGAGCGAACTGGGCGCCTGAGCGTCTGCCCGGTCCCGGCCGACTCGAGGGCCTGGTCGCTCTTCGCGCCCACGCGGCGGAGCCGCACATCGATACGGCCCCACGCCCCTTGGCAGGGGGTGGTGTGTCAGTCCCTCACCGTAGAATCTCCTCGTGGCAGGACGGATCAATGACGAGGACGTGAAGGCGGTACGGGACGCGGTTCCGATCGACGCCGTCGTGTCCGAGTACCTCCAGCTGCGCAACGCGGGTGGCGGCAACCTCAAGGGGCTGTGCCCGTTCCACGACGAGAAGTCGCCGTCCTTCCAGGTCAGCCCGAGCAAGGGGTTCTTCCACTGCTTCGGCTGCCAGGAGGGCGGCGACACCATCACCTTCGTGATGAAGATCGACCACCTCACCTTCTCCGAGGCGGTCGAGCGGCTGGCCGGCCAGGCGGGCATCACCCTGCGCTACGAGGAGGGCGGCTACAACCCCGCCCACCAGCGCGGCGAGCGCATCCGCCTGGTCGAGGCGCACAAGATCGCGGCCGAGTGGTACGCGGAGCAGCTCGCCACCGGCCCCGAGGCCGACACCGGCCGGCTCTTCCTCGCCGAGCGCGGCTTCGACCAGGCCGCGGCCGTGCACTTCGGCGTCGGCTACAGCCCCCAGGGCTGGGACCACCTCACCCGCTTCCTGCGCGGCAAGGGCTTCACCGACAAGGAGCTGATCCTGTCGGGCCTGTCCCAGGAGGGCCGCCGCGGCCCCATCGACCGCTTCCGCGGCCGGCTGATGTGGCCCATCCGCGACATCGGCGGTGAGGTCGTCGGCTTCGGCGCACGCAAGCTGTACGAGGCGGACAACGGCCCGAAGTACCTCAACACCCCCGAGACCCCGATCTACAAGAAGTCGCAGGTCCTCTACGGCATCGACCTGGCCAAGCAGCCCATCGCCAAGTCCAGCCGGGCCGTCGTCGTCGAGGGCTACACCGACGTCATGGCCTGCCATCTCGCCGGGGTCACCACGGCCATCGCCACCTGCGGCACGGCCTTCGGCGGCGAGCACATCCGTATCCTGCGCCGCCTGCTGATGGACAACGGCTCGGCCCGGGTGATCTTCACCTTCGACGGTGACGCGGCCGGCCAGAAGGCCGCCCTGCGCGCGTTCGAGGACGACCAGAAGTTCGCCGCCGAGACCTATATCGCCATCGCCCCCGACGGCATGGACCCCTGCGAGCTGCGCCTGGCCAAGGGCGACGAGGCCGTCGCCGACCTGGCCGAACCGCGCACCCCGCTCTTCGAGTTCGCGTTGCGACAGATCGTCCTGCGCTACGACCTGAACACCCCGGCCGGCCGCGCCGCCGCCCTGGACGAGGCCGCGCCGATCGTCGCCCGGATCAAGAACAGCGGCGCCCAGCACGAGGTCGCCGTCCAGCTCGCCGGGATGCTCGGCATCCTGGACACGCAGTTCGTCGTCAAGCGGGTGGGCCAGCTGGCCCGCTGGGCCCGCGACCGCGGCGGCCGGGGCCCCGCCCCCGAGCGGCAGCGCGGCGGGCAGATCCGGCAGGCGGCCCCCGCCGCGCCCGCCGGCCCGGCGCTGAACCTGCGCAACCCCGTCTACGCCACCGAGCGCGAGCTGCTCAAACTCGCCCTCCAGCGCCCGGACCTGGTCTCCCCGGCCTTCGACGCCTACGGGGTGGACGAGTTCACCGCCGCGCCCTACGCGGCCGTGCGGCTGGCGATCATCGAGGCGGGCGGCGCCGAGTACGGCGTCCCGGACCCGCAGCAGTATCTGGTCCGGGTCCGCGAGGCCGCCCCCGACGACACCGTCCGCGCGATGGTCACCGAGCTGGCCGTCGAGGCGATCATGCGCCGCACGGTCGACGAGGTGTACGCGGGCATGGTGCTGGTCCAGGTCCGCCGCCGCGCGGTGGAGCGGCGCATCCGGGACATCCAGTCCCGGCTGACCCGCCTGGCCGCCGGCGGCGACCCGGCCGAACTGGCCGCCGTGCAGAACGAGTTGTGGGTGCTCCAGCAGTACGACCAGGCGCTACGGGAGCACGGGGCCGGCGCCCTGTGACCGTTCCCCCTCCTCGAAGGCGGGAGGTACGGCCCGGACGGTGAACTCCGCCTCGGCGTCGGCGTGGCGCGGGTACCCGACGGCGAAGTGCTCCCACTCGACGTACCGCACCAGCTCGGTCACGTCGTCCAACGTGACGTACCGCCGCCGCGGGTAGGGCCACTCGCCCGACAGTTCGGACACCTTGTGCGGCAGCTCGTGGCGCAGGGGTGCCGTTCGGCGAGCAGGACGGCGTCGTAGAGGTCCCTGCCCTGCGCGTGGGCGTCGTTGAGCAGCCACATCGTCTTCCACGCCGGCGACAGCGCGCGTGCCGCGGCCCGGAGGACGGCGCCGCCCGGCAGCCCGACGGGCTCCGGCCCGTCGCGCCGCGCGGACTCGGCGGAGCCGTCGCGCCGGACCGTGACATGGGTTTCGTACAAGGATCCGGACACCGGGGGATCGTGCCAGATCAGCGGGGGCGTCGACACACCGGTCTGCCGTCACGGTAACCACGCGGTCACGGACCGGTCCCAAAAAGTCCTCGCACGCCCCTCGTGGCGGCGATGTGTCTTACCCCACACTGGGTCCCGGTGCCTGAGTCCCCGGAGCGCGGCCGATCCGTCCCCGACGGGTCCCCCACCCCCGCGATTCCGCTCATCGCGGACGGGACGGACAGCGGCGAGGCCGCCGACTCCGCCCCCGAAGCAGCGCTGCCGTGCCACTCCGCAGCGATCACCCTGGAGGTCGCCCCCGTGCAGACCCAGACCCTCGTCCAGAACGACACCGACACCGACGGGCCGGAGCCCGGCCCCGACGGCGGCATGCTCGTCGCCGTACCGCCGCAGGGCCGTGCCACGCTCCGACCCGAGGCCGGCCCCGAGCCGGCGTCCGAGCCGGCCGAACCACCCGCCGGGGCGCTGGAGGCGGCGGAGGCCCCCGAGCCCGCCGAACCGGCTCCCGCACGCGCCGACACCAGCGCGCCGTCCTCGGACCTGTTCCGCCAGTACCTGCGGGAGATCGGCCGCATCCCGCTGCTCACCGCCGCCGAGGAGGTCGACCTCGCCCGCCGCGTCGAGGCCGGCCTGTTCGCCGAGGAGAAGCTGCTCAGCACCCCCCACCTGGACACCCGGCTCGCGCTCGACCTCGACCGGCTCGTCGTCATGGGCCGGATGGCCAAACGGCGTCTCATCGAGGCGAATCTGCGCCTGGTGGTGTCGGTCGCCAAACGGTACGTCGGCCGCGGCCTGACCATGCTCGACCTGGTCCAGGAGGGCAACCTCGGGCTGATCCGGGCGGTGGAGAAGTTCGACTACGCCCGCGGCTACAAGTTCTCCACCTACGCCACCTGGTGGATCCGCCAGGCCATGTCCCGCGCCCTCGCCGACCAGGCCCGCACCATCCGGGTGCCCGTCCATGTCGTCGAGCTCATCAACCGTGTGGTGCGCGTGCAGCGCCGCATGCTCCAGGAGCGCGGCTACGAGCCGACCCCGGAGGAGGTGGCCGGCCAACTGGACCTGGCGCCCGAGCGGGTGGGCGAGGTGCTGCGCCTGGCCCAGGAGCCTGTCTCGCTGCACGCGCCGGTCGGCGAGGAGGACGACGTGGCGCTCGGCGACCTCATCGAGGACGGCGACGCCGCCTCCCCGGTCGAGTCGGCCGCGTTCCTGCTGCTGAGGGAGCACCTGGAGGCGGTGCTGTCGACGCTGGGGGAGCGGGAGCGCAAGGTGGTCCAGCTGCGCTACGGCCTGATGGACGGACGGCCGCGCACGCTGGAGGAGATAGGCCGCATCTTCGGGGTGACCCGGGAGCGCATCCGGCAGATCGAGTCGAAGACCCTGAACAAGCTGAGGGACCACGCGTTCGCGGACCAGCTGCGGGGGTATCTGGACTAACGTTCCTGCACGGCAGGCTTGTGGTGGGGCGGGTGGGACTCGAACCCACGGCCGACGGATTATGAGTCCGCTGCTCTAACCGGCTGAGCTACCGCCCCATAGCGGCGTGTCGCGTACATGTGTGCGCGCCGTCTGCCGCAGCATAGCCGCTCATACGATCTCCTGCTCCGGATGGTCGGCTTACCGCTGCCTTCGTGACCATGGAGACTCCGCCCTGGCTGCGGCGGTTCCACCCGGCCCGAACCGGACATGAAAAAGGACCCCGGAGGGGTCCTCTTCACGATGCTCCCCCGACTGGACTCGAACCAGTAACCTGCCGGTTAACAGCCGGCTGCTCTGCCAATTGAGCTACGGAGGACCGAGCTCCCCCGACTGGACTCGAACCAGTAACCTGCCGGTTAACAGCCGGCTGCTCTGCCAATTGAGCTACGGAGGAATGCCTCGTTGCATCGAACGTACCTACCTGGGTATTCGCCAGTGGGCGCTCGCTCGCTGCGACACATACATTAGCGCAAGCAGGGGGGTGCTCCGCCAATCGGTTCTCCACCACCACGGAAGGGTGGCTCCGCCATGCGCTACAAGCTCACGTTCGTCGTCGGACTGGCCGCGGGTTACGTGCTGGGCACACGTGCCGGGCGCGAGCGCTACGAACAGCTGAAGAAGTCCGCCCGCCGGGTCGCCCAGAACCCGGCCGTCCGCAACACCGCGGAGACCGCCGCGCACCAGGGCCGCGAGTTCACCGGCAAGGCCTTCCACGCGGTGGGCACCAAGGTGGGCGACCGGATCCCCGCCTCCGTGGCCGCCCGGGTCCGTCATCTGCGGGACCGCAACGGCAGCTTCCCGGAGGACGACGACTGGGGCACGAGCAACACCTGATCCTGTGAACGCCGATGCGGCCCGCGTACGGCAAAATCTCACTCATGGGGATAGTCGCCGGGTTGGACAGCTCACCCGATTTCACGCGCATCGTGGTCTGTGACACGGACACCGGGTCGGTACTGAGGCAGGGGTACGCCCCTCACCCGGCGGAGGGCGCCGACGACACACGCCCCAGTGACGTGGACCCGCAGGTCTGGCTGCTCTCCCTCGGTGAGGCGGCCGGCGGCGGGCTGCTGGAGGGCGTCCAGGCCATCGGCGTCTCCTCGCAGGCCAACGCCGTGGTCCCGCTGGACACGCAGGGCGGCACCGTGCGCCCGGCGATGGTCGGCGGCGACAAGCGCGCCCAGGTCGCCGCCGCGGACCTGACCGACGCGCTCGGCGGCCGCGAGGCCTGGTCGCAGGCGGTGGGCAGCGTCCCCACCGCCGCACAGGCGATCACCAAACTGCGCTGGCTCCAGAGGAGCGAGCCGGACAACGCGCTGCGCACCGCCGGGCTGATGCAGGCCCACGACTGGCTGGTCTGGCAGCTGCTGGGCCGTCCGGCGCGCCGGACGACCGACCGGGGCGGGGCCTCCGGGACCGGCTACTGGTCGGCGGCGACCGGCGCCTACCGGCCCGATCTGGTGGAGCTGGCGCTCGGTCACCAGGTGATGCTGCCCGAGGTGATCGGGCCCGCCGAGGCGGCCGGCACCACGCCGGAGGGCCTGCTGATCTCGGCCGGGACCGGCGAGACCATGGCCGCCGCGTTCGGGCTGGGGGTGGGGTTCGGTGACGCCGTCGTGTCGCTGGGCGCGTCCGGCTCGGTGATGGCCGTGCACCCCGAGCCGCTGCACGACGCCACCGGGATGATCACCTCGCTCGCCGACGCGACCGGGATGCATCTGCCGGTGGTGACCACCCTGAACGCCGTACGGGCCCTGCGCGGCACCGCCGAGCTGCTCGGGCTGCCCGATCTCGAGGCGCTGTCCGACCTGGCGATGAAGTCCACGCCCGGCGCGCACGGGCTGGTGCTGCTGCCCTATCTGGAGGGCGAGCGCACCCCGCATCTGCCGCACACCGCCGGGACCCTGGCGGGCCTCAGGCGCGAGGCGATGCGCCCGGAGCACCTGGCGCGGGCCGCCTTCGAGGGCATGCTGTGCGGGCTCGCCGACGCCCTGGACGTGCTGCGCGGGCGGGGCGTGGAGGTGCGGCGGATCTTCCTGCTGGGCCCCGCCGCCGAGCTGCCCGCGGTGCAGGCGGCAGCGCCCGCGCTGTTCGGGGCGCGGGTCGTGGTGCCGCAGCCGGCCGACTACGCCGCGATCGGCGCCGCCCGGCAGGCCGCCTGGGCCCTCGGCGTGTCGCAGGGCACACTCGACCCGCGCACCCCGCCGCCGTGGCAGGGCGCGGCCGGGCAGGTGCTCGACCCGGGCGACGACCTGGCCGTGGGACAGGCGGTGCGCCAGCAGTTCGTGTCGGTGCGGGAGCAGACGCATCCCGGGGCGTTCCGGCAGTAACGGACGGACCGCGGCGCGCCGGGGCGTTAATCGGTTGAGGTAACGCGGGTGCGGTGTCCGACGATAGGGGCCAAGGGCAACCATTCGCCCCCATCGCCGGACCCCGCCGACTCCGAGAGAAGCGACGTGCTCATACGACTTCTGCGGACCTACCTCAGTCCCTACCGCAAACCCATCGCCCTGCTGGTGCTGCTCCAGTTCCTCCAGACGTGCGCCACCCTCTACCTGCCCACCCTCAACGCGGACATCATCGACAACGGTGTCGTGCGCGGGGACACGGGCTACATCCTCGGCTTCGGCGCGCTCATGATCGCCATCTCGGTGGTCCAGGTCGTGTGCAACATCGGCGCCGTCCACCACGGTGCCCGCACGGCCGCCGCGCTCGGCCGGGACGTGCGCGCCGCCGTCTTCGAGCGCGTCCAGTCCTTCTCCTCGCGCGAGCTCGGCCACTTCGGCGCGCCCTCGCTGATCACCCGGACGACCAACGACGTCCAGCAGGTGCAGATGCTGGCCCTGATGGCGTTCACGCTGCTCGCGTCGGCGCCGATCATGTGCGTCGGCGGCATCGTGATGGCCCTCGGCCTGGACGTGCCGCTGTCCGCCGTGCTGATCGCGGTGGTGCCGGTGCTCGGCATCTGCGTGACGCTGATCGTGCGGGCGCTGCGGCCGCTGTTCCGGTCCATGCAGGAGCGGCTGGACACGGTGAACCGGGTGCTGCGCGAGCAGATCACCGGCAACCGCGTCATCCGCGCCTTCGTCCGCGACGAGTACGAGCAGCAGCGGTTCCGGAAGTCCAACACCGAGCTGACCGAGATGTCGCTGGGCACCGGCCGGCTGCTCGCGCTGATGTTCCCCATCGTGATGACGGTGGTGAACCTGTCGTCGATCGCGGTGGTGTGGTTCGGCGCGCACCGCATCGACAGCGGCGGCATGGAGATCGGCGATCTGACGGCGTTCCTCGCCTATCTGATGCAGATCGTGATGTCCGTGATGATGGCCACCTTCATGTTCATGATGGTGCCGCGCGCCGAGGTCTGTGCCGAGCGTGTCCAGGAGGTCCTGGACACCGAGAGCAGTGTGGTGCCGCCGGCGGACCCGGTGCGCGAGCTGCGCCGGCACGGGCATCTGGAGATCCGCGGCGCCGGGTTCCGCTACCCCGGCGCCGAGGAGCCGGTGCTCAGGAACGTGGACCTGGTGGCCCGCCCGGGGCAGACCACGGCCGTGATCGGCTCGACCGGCAGCGGCAAGTCCACCCTGCTGGGACTGGTGCCGCGGCTGTTCGACGTCACCGAGGGGCGGGTGCTGGTCGACGGGGAGGACGTGGCCGGGGTGGACCCGCAGGTGCTGGCACGGGTGGTCGGCCTCGTGCCGCAGAAGCCGTACCTGTTCGCGGGCACGGTCGCGACGAATCTGCGCTACGGCGATCCGGACGCCACCGACGCGGAGCTGTGGCACGCGCTGGAGGTGGCGCAGGCCAAGGAGTTCGTGGAGGCGCTGGAGGGCGGTCTGGACGCGCCGATCGCGCAGGGCGGCACCAACGTCTCCGGCGGTCAGCGGCAGCGCCTGGCGATCGCCCGCACGCTGGTGCAGCGCCCGGAGATCTATCTGTTCGACGACTCCTTCTCGGCGCTCGACTACTCCACCGACGCCGCCCTGCGGGCCGCGCTGTCCCGGGAGACGGCCGAGGCGACGGTGGTGATCGTGGCCCAGCGGGTGGCGACCATCCGGGACGCGGACCGGATCGTCGTGCTGGACGAGGGCCGGGTGGTCGGTGAGGGCCGCCACCACGAGCTGATGGCGGACAACGAGACCTACCGGGAGATCGTGCTCTCCCAGCTGACGGAAGCGGAGGCCGCCTGATGGCCGGGCCCATGGGGCGGATGATGGCCGGCGGCGGCCCCGACCAGCGCTCGCTGGACTTCAAGGGGTCGTTCAAACGGCTCGTCGGGCAGTTCCGCCCGGAACGGCTGACGATCGGTCTGCTGCTGTTGTGCGTGATCGTCAGCGTGGGCCTCTCGGTGGCCGGTCCGAAGATCCTCGGCACGGCCACCGACCTGGTGTTCGCGGGGCTGGTCGGGCGGGAGATGGAGCCCGGGCAGACCAAGGAGCAGGTCCTCGACGGGATGCGCGGGCGCGGCGACGGCGAGGTCGCCGACATGCTGGGCGGCACCGACTTCACCCCCGGCGAGGGCATCGACTTCACCGCCGTCGGGCATGTGCTGCTGATCGCGCTCGGGGTGTTCCTGGCCGCCGGTCTGCTGATGGCGGTGGCGACGCGGCTGGTCAACCGGTCGGTCAACAACACCATGTTCCGGATGCGCGAGGACGTGCAGACGAAGCTGTCCCGGCTGCCGCTGTCGTACTTCGACAAGAGCCGGCGCGGTGAGGTGCTCAGCCGGGCCACCAACGACATCGACAACATCGGGCAGACCCTCCAGCAGTCGATGGGGCAGCTGATCAACTCGGTGCTCACCGTCATCGGCGTACTGGCGATGATGTTCTGGGTGTCCTGGATACTCGCGCTGGTCGCGCTGGTGACCGTGCCGCTGTCGTTCGTCGTGGCGACCCGGGTCGGCAAGCGGTCGCAGCCGCACTTCGTGCAGCAGTGGCGGACCACGGGGCAGCTGAACGCGCACATCGAGGAGATGTACACCGGCCACACGCTGGTGAAGGTGTTCGGGCGGCAGCAGGAGTCGGCGAAGCAGTTCGCCGAGCAGAACGAGGCGCTGTACGAGGCCGGGTTCAAGGCGCAGTTCAACAGCGGGATCATGCAGCCGCTGATGATGTTCGTGTCGAACATCAACTATGTGCTGGTGGCGGTGGTCGGCGGACTGCGGGTGGCGTCCGGTTCCCTCTCGATCGGCGACGTGCAGGCGTTCATCCAGTACTCCCGCCAGTTCTCCATGCCGCTGACGCAGATCGCGTCGATGGCGAACCTCGTGCAGTCGGGCGTCGCCTCCGCCGAGCGGGTCTTCGAACTCCTGGACGCGCCCGAGCAGTCGGCGGACCCGGTGGCGGGCGGGCGGCCGCAGGAGCTGCGCGGGCGGGTCGCGCTGGAGGAGGTCTCCTTCCGCTACGACCCCGACAAGCCGCTCATCGAGGACCTGTCGCTGAAGGTCGAGCCGGGGCAGACGGTCGCGATCGTCGGGCCGACCGGCGCGGGCAAGACCACGCTGGTCAACCTGCTGATGCGGTTCTACGAGGTGTCCGGCGGGCGGATCACCCTCGACGGCGCCGACATCGCCGGGATGTCCCGCGACGACCTGCGGTCCGCCATCGGCATGGTCCTCCAGGACACCTGGCTGTTCGGCGGCACGATCGCGGAGAACATCGCGTACGGGGCCTCGCGGGAGGTCACGCGCGGTGAGGTCGAGGAGGCCGCGCGTGCGGCCCACGCGGACCGTTTCATCCGCACGCTCCCGGACGGCTACGACACGGTGATCGACGACGAGGGCACGGGCGTCAGCGCGGGCGAGAAGCAGCTCGTCACCATCGCCCGCGCGTTCCTCTCCGACCCGGTGATCCTGGTCCTGGACGAGGCGACGTCCTCGGTCGACACCCGCACGGAGGTCCTCATCCAGAAGGCCATGTCCAAACTCGCCCACGGCCGCACGTCGTTCGTCATCGCCCACCGCCTCTCCACGATCCGCGACGCGGACACGATCCTGGTCATGGAGAACGGCTCCATAGTCGAACAGGGCGCCCACACGGACCTGCTGTCCGCGGACGGCGCGTACGCCCGCCTGTACAAGGCCCAGTTCGCGGAGGCGGTCGCGGAGGTCGACTAGCCGGTACCAGGGCCGTTCCCGGTCCTGCCACCTCACCCGGATCCCCCGGCGCGGCACGCCCGCGCCGGGGGATTCCCATGTCCCGGCGCTGTCAGGACAGGTGGGTGGGGTTCGGGTCGCTCTCCTCGGAATCTCCACAAGCAGCGAACCCTCTCGTTCATCTCACCTGCGTTCGGCCTTCACTCATCTGTGGGCTCAGCTCGTACACAGGTCCGGGACTCTCAGTGCGCTTTGGGCTGTTCTTCGCCGGTGGCGGAAAACAGTCCCTGGGGCGACAGGGAGGGGGTGGTTTCCATGGTTCCGTCGCGTTTTCTGTACGTCGTGCGCGGGGCGCAGCGAAGACCCGTGGGGGCGGGGGAGGGCGATCGCGTCGGCTGGCGGCTCGTCGGCTCCAACCATCGTGAGCTGGGCCGCAGCGCCGAGATGTACGCCGGGTTCGCCGAGTGCCGGGCCGCGCTGCTGACGCTGCGCGAGCGGATCGGGGACGCCCGGGTGCTGCTGACGACCACGGAGTCGGCCGGTGGCTGGAGCTGGCGCCTGGAGATCGACGGCCGTGCCGCGGCGAACGCCGGACGGCCGTACCAGCGGCAGCGGGACTGCCAGTACAACCTCGGGCAGTTCCTGAACGCGGTCCCGGTGGCGGAGCTCACCGAGCCGACGCCGCCCCGGACGAAGGACGAACGAGCGGTCCGGTCCCGGGCCGCCGCCGAGGACCGCGGCGTCACGCGCCGCGCCGGATCGGGTGCGAGATGAGCGTTGTCATGCCCAGGCTTGGGTCCTCGCCCGAGCCCGGACCGGAGGCCGGCCCCACCGACGACGCGCGGCGGGTCTCGCCCGGCCGCGTCGAGCCGGTGGACCGCGTCTTCCGGGGCCTGCTGCGCGGCAGCGGGGCCGGAGTACTGGCGATCATGCTGCTGGTCGGCGTGTTCCTCACCTACCGCGCGGCCCAGGCACTGCGCGTGGCCGGGTGGGACTTCATCACCACCGAGGCGTGGGAGCCGGACTCGCACAACTTCGGCATCGCCGCCGTCCTGACCGGCACGGTGCTGATCGGCGTGACGGCGATCTGCTTCGCGCTGCCGCTGGCGCTCGGCACCGCGCTGTACATCTCGGAGTACGCGCCGCGGAAGCTGAAGCGGACCCTGATCAGCCTGGTCGACCTGATGGCCGCCGTGCCCAGCGTGGTGTTCGGCCTGTGGGGCCTGTTCCTGTTCCAGGGGGAGGTGACCGGGGTCTCCCGCTGGATCTCCACCTACTTCGCCTGGATCCCGGTCTTCCGGGTGGACGGGGCCGACCCGGGCGACCCGCTCCAGACGGCCACCGCCTACACCTCCTCGACCTTCATCGCGGGCATGGTCGTGGCCCTGATGGTCACGCCGATCGCCTGCTCGGTGATGCGCGAGACGTTCTCCCAGGCGCCCCAGGGCGAGCGGGAGGGCGCGCTGGCGCTGGGCTCGACCCGGTGGGGCATGATCCGCGCGGTGGTCCTGCCGTACGGCCGCGGCGGCATCATCGGCGGCACCATGCTCGGCCTCGGCCGGGCGCTGGGCGAGACGATCGCCATCTTCATGATCATCTCGCCGGTGTTCAAGATCCAGTGGCACGTCCTGGAGAACGGCGCCAACTCCGTCTCCTCGCTGATCGCCCTGCGCTACGGCTCGTCGAGCGGCTTCGGCATGTCGGCCCTGATGGCCGCCGGCCTCGCGCTGTTCGTCCTGACCCTCGTCGTCAACTTCGTCGCGTCCTCGATCGCGGCCCGCAGCCGCTCGGGCGCCGGCGCGGAGGCCTGAACCATGACCACCGACGTCCTCGAACAGCCCGCGACCGTGCTGCCCGTCGCCGGGAACGGCCCGGAGACGCGCCGCTCCACCTCGACCGTGCACGCCTCCGACCTGCTCGCCCTGGCCGGCGCCGCCGCCGGCTCGCTCTCCCTGACCGCTCTGCTGTTCGTCTGGGTCGCCCCGTTCGACTCGGTCCTCGGCTTCGTCGTCGTCGCGTACCTGTGCTTCCTCGGCCTGTACGCCACCCTCGTCTCCTTCGACGAGGACGGGCCTGCCGTACGCGACAAGGTCGCCGCCGTCGTCTGGCAGAGCCTCGCCCTGCTGCTGCTCGGCGCGCTGGTGATGGTGGTGGCGTTCACCCTGTGGCGCGGCCGCTCGGCGCTGGTGCACCTCAACTTCTTCACCGAGGACATGTCCAGCACCGGCCCGCTGGAGCCGCTCTCCAAGGGCGGCATGGTCCACGCGATCGTCGGCACGCTGTGGCAGATCGCCATCTCGCTGCTGGTCACCGTCCCGCTCGGTCTGTCGTGCGCGGTGTTCCTCAACGAGGTGCCCGGACGCTACGCGCGTTTCGTGCGCACCATCGTCGAGGCGATGACCGCCCTGCCCTCGATCGTCGCCGGTCTGTTCATCTACGCCACGGTGATCCTGATGCTGGGCTTCGACAAGTCCGGCCTCGCCGCAGCCCTCGCGCTCAGCGTGATGATGCTGCCGATCATCATCCGCGCCGCCGACGTGGTGCTGAGGCTGGTGCCCGGCTCCCTGCGCGAGGCCTCCTACGCCCTCGGCGCGAGCCGCTGGCGCACGGTGTGGACGGTGGTGCTGCCCACCGCCCGCTCCGGCCTGACCACCGCCGTGATCCTCGGCACCGCCCGCGGCATCGGCGAGACCTCGCCCGTGCTGCTCACCTCCGGTGTCAACGCCGGCCTGAACGCCGACCCGTTCAACGGCCCCCAGATCTCGCTGCCGCTGGCCACCTTCGACCTGGTGCGCTCGCCGCAGCCCAGCTTCATCGTCCGGGGGTTCGGCACCGCCGCGCTCCTCATGGCCCTCGTCCTGCTGCTGTTCGTGCTGGCCCGCGTGGCCGGCGGGCGCGGCCCCGGCGAACTGACCCGCGGCCAGCGCCACCGCCGCGTGCTGGCCTCACGGCGCGACGTCCAGCGCATGTCCGCGCGCGCCCGGCGCCCCCACCCGCCCACCGGCGCACGGCACCGGCCGGCCGCCGACCGGTCCGGACCGAACCCGGCGTAACCCGCCGCCGCACACACCCGCGACATCACCGACCAGGAGTTCCCCGTTATGCCCGGATCACCTCCGGCCACGTCCACCCACGTCCGTACGCGGGCCGTCACCGCGCTCGTGCTGCTCGCCGCCCTGTTCCTCGGCGCCCTGCCCGCGCACGCGGCGACCTACGTGCCGATCTCGGGCGCGGGCTCCACCTGGAGCCAGAACGCGATCGACCAGTGGCGGGCCAACGTCAAGCAGTACGGCATGAACCTGACCTACAACGGCACGGGTTCCTCCGACGGCCGCAACCAGTTCCGCAACGGCACCGTGGACTACGCCGTCTCCGAGATCCCGTACGGCATCAAGGACTCCGGGGTCGTCGACAACCCGCCCGCGCGCAAGTACGCGTACATGCCGATCGTGGCCGGCGGTACCTCGTTCATGTACAACCTGACCATCGGCAACAGGCGGGTCACCAACCTGCGGCTGTCCGGCGACGTGATCGCCAAGATGTTCACCGGTCAGATCAAGACCTGGAACGACCCGGCCATCAAGGCCGACAACCCGGGGCTCGCCGCCGCGCTGCCCGCCCGCCGGGTGGTGCCCGTGGTCCGCTCCGACGGCTCCGGCACGACCGCGCAGTTCACCACCTGGATGAGCAAGCAGTACCAGGGTCTGTGGGACGACTACTGCCGCCGCGCGGGCCGCACCACGCCCTGCGGCGCCACGTCCAACTACCCCGTCGTCTCCGGCAGCGGCTTCGTCGGCCAGTCCGGCTCCAACGGCGTCTCCGGCTACGTCTCCCAGCCCGGCAACGTCGGCACCATCACCTACGTCGAGTACTCCTACGCCGTCTACACGACCAGGTTCCCGGTCGCCAAGGTGCTGAACAGGAGCGGGTACTACGTCGAGCCGACCGCGAAGAACGTGGCGGTGGCGCTGCTGAAGGCGCGCATCGACCAGAACCCCCGCTCGCCGAGGTATCTGACCCAGATCCTCGACGACGTCTACAACAGCGGCGACCCGCGCTCGTACCCGCTGTCCAGCTACAGCTACATGATCATTCCGACCAGGGCCGAGCAGAACTTCAACCCCCAGAAGGGCAAGACCCTCGGCGCCTTCGCCTACTACGTCCTGTGCGAGGGCCAGCGCAAGGTGGACAGCCTCGGCTACTCGCCGCTGCCGATCAACCTGGTGCAGGCGGGCCTGGACCAGGTCCGCAAGGTCCCCGGCGTCGACACGCAGCGGATCGACATCAAGAAGTGCAACAACCCCACCTTCTCCAGCGACGGCAGCAACACCCTCGCCAAGACGGCCCCGTACCCCAAGTCCTGTGACAAGCGCGGCTCCAGCCAGTGCGCGACCGGCACGGGCGGTGCCAAGACACCGACCCAGGTCGGCGGCGGCTCCGGTGGCTCGACAGGCGGCTCGACCGGCGGCAGCGGCGGCACGGGCGGCGGCAACGGCTCCGGCTCCACGGGCGGCTCCGGCACCGGCGGCGCGGGAACCACCGTCGGCGGCGCGGGCACCACGGGCGGCGGCACCGGCGCGGACAGCGGCGGCACCGCGGCCTCCGGCGGGACCGGCGGCGCGACGGTCGACCCCGACACCGGCCAGGTCATCGGCGCCGACGGCGGCGCGGCGGCCGGCGGCACCGGTGTGGACGCCTTCGCCGTGCCCGTCAGCACCTCCCGCAGCATCAGCTCGGGCACCCGCACGGCCCTCATGGCGGTGGCCGGCGTGCTGCTGGTCGCCCTCACGGTCGGGCCCCCGCTGCTCGGGCGGCGGCTGAGGCGGGGCGGGCGCGCATGATCTCCGCAGTCCGCAGGTCCGCCGTGTCCGGCGCGGCGCGCCGCTTCCTCACCACGTCCACGGCCGTGGCGGTCACCCTGTGCTCCGTGATCGGCGTCACCGCGCTGGTCTCGGCGCCCGCCCCCGCGGCGGCGGCCGGCACCTCCTCCGAGGTGACCGTCTCGGGCAAGGGCGACTTCGCGAGCCTGAAGGTGACGGTCAGTCAGACCCGAAACCTGGTCAACCAGGTCGTCAAGGTGTCCTGGAAGGGCGCCGCCCAGACGGTCTCGCCCTCCGACTACTCCGCGAACTACCTCCAGATCATGCAGTGCTGGGGCGACGGCGGCGGTGGCCCCGACCCCCGGCAGTGCCAGTTCGGCGGCTCGTCGGACTTCGGCTCGGGCGCCGGCGGCCAGACGGCCGGAGCCTTCACCAACTCCCGCCAGCTCAGCTACGGCAGCGGGCTGAAGGACCCCGGGCAGGAGCTGCCGCCGCCTTCCCCGACGGGCCTGTCCTTCATGCCGTTCCGCTCGGTCTCCGGGGACGTGTTCAGCACGCCCGGTTCGAACGACTTCTTCGACGGCAACACCACCAACGAGGTCCCCTACGCCCGCAGCGGCCCCAGCGGCAGGGGCGAGGTGTGGTTCGAGGCCCAGACCGGCATGGAGGCCCCCGGCCTCGGCTGCGGCGAGAAGGTCGACGGGTCGTCCACCGTGGGACGCAAGTGCTGGCTGGTCGTCGTGCCGCGCAACGACAAGGAGGTCGACGGCACCTCGTACACCACCCAGTCCGGCGGCATGCTCCAGTCGTCGCCGCTCAGCGCGAGCAACTGGAAGCACCGTCTCGTCGTACCGCTGCAGTTCGAGCGGATCGGCACCTTCTGCCCGCTGGGCGCGCAGGAGCGGGCCACACTCGGCTCCGAGCTCGTCCGCGAGGCCGTCGAGCGCTGGCAGCCCGCGATGTGCACCGAGGCGGGAAGGACCATCTACTCCTACTCGTCCGTCACCGACGACACGGCCCGCGGACAGCTGACGCAGGGCGAGGAACAGAGTCTGGTGTTCTTCGGCCGCCCGCCCGCCCGCGGCACGGTGCCCGCCGACCGACGCCCGGTCTACGCCCCCGTCTCCCTGTCCGGTCTGGCCTTCGGCTTCTTCATCGAGAGCCAGGCGGGGTTCGACGCCCCCGCCGAGGTCAAGGCCCGCAACGGCACCCGGCTGCGGTCGCTGAACCTCACCGCGCGCCTGGTCGCCAAGCTGCTCACCGAGTCGTACCAGGACGGCAACTCCCGCCTGGCGGAGAGCACCCGGAAGAACCCCTTCAACCTCGGCCACGACCCCGAGTTCCTGAAGCACAACCCGGACTACAAGGACCTCCTCTTCGTCGGCACCCTCGGTGACGCGCTCGTGTCCCAGCCGGTGTCCGACGCGACCTGGGCACTGTGGGAGTGGGTGAAGAGCGACCCGGCGGCCGCCGAGTTCCTGGCCGGCACCCCCGACAACGAGGGCGGTCACGGCGACCCCGCCTTCTCGGGCATGAAGCTGAACCCGGCCTACGAGGGCATGACCCTGCCGCGCAGCGAGTTCCCCAAGAGCGACCCGTTCTGCCAGCAGTTCGAGGACCATCCGGATCAACCTCTGTGCATCCAGGACAAGCGCCCCTACGCCGGCGACCTGCACGTCGCGGCCCGCGCCGCCGCGCGCGGCGACACCCTGGCCCGTACCGCATGGGACCCCACCTCCACCCCGCCGGGCTACAAGAAGGACCCGCTCCAGCCCGCGGGCCGACGGGCCATGCTGGCCCTCACCGACTCGGCGACCGCCGCCCGCTACGGCCTGGTCACGGCGAGACTCCAGAACGCGGCCGGTGAGTTCGTCGCCCCCGACAACCGCGGACTGCTGGCCGCGCAGGCGGCCATGAAGCCCAGCGGCGTCCCCGGATTCCTGGTCGCCGACCCCACCACCAGGAGCCGGGCCGCCTACCCGCTCACCCAGCTCGTCTACGCCGCGACCGTCCCCGAGCTGCTCGACAGGAAGGCGGCCGGCGAGTACGCCGCCCTGCTGAGGTACGGGGTCGGCGACGGACAGATTCCCGGCGTGGCGGCGGGCACCCTCCCCGAGGGCTACGCCCCCCTGCCCGGCGCGCTGCGCACCCAGACCCGCGAGGCCGCCGACGCGATCGTGCGCCGGGCCGGGGCCAAGGCGCCCACCGAGCCGACCACCGGCGGCGACTCCTCCGGCGGGAACGGCGGTCCGGGCGGCGACAGCGGCGGCACGGGTGGAGGCGATCCGGCCGGCGGGACGGGCCCCGGCGGCGGGCCGGCCGGCGGCGCCGGGGACCCGAGCACCTCTCCGTCCGCCACCGAGAGCGCCGCGAGCGGCGGCCCCTTCGGGAATCCGTCCACCACACCGGCGGCTGCCGCGGGCAGCCCGCTGCTGCGTACTCCCGCCTGGGCGCTCGGCGCCGTGCGCTACGCCCTCCTGATCGCCCTCGTCGCCGGCCTCGCCGCCGCCGTCTGCGGTCCCCTCCTCCCGAGGGCCGTACCGCGACTGGCCCTGGCCGTGACCGACCGGCGCAGGGACCGACAGTCACCCGTCCGAAAGAGGTGATGCCCGGCCCGATCCACCGACAGGTCCGCGCCAACGAACTGTCCTGAACCACCGCGCCGGGCATCACCGCCCGGCAAAGCCTAGTCGAGAGGTATCAAGCAAGTGAACAAGAGAATGGCCGCAGTTGCCGCCGTGGGTCTCGCCGGCCTCGTCACGGGCACCCTCAGCGTCTCGCAGGCCTCGGCCGACCCGTCCGGCCCGCCCCAGTACCGCCAGCTGGCCGGTGTCGGTTCCGACACCACGCAGGACGTCATGAACGGCCTGGCCAACGCGATCACCATCGGCGGCCAGAAGGTCATCGGCTCCTACGACGCCACGGGCTCCGCCACCATCACCACCAAGGCCACGGGCTGCAGCATGGCCCGCCCGAACGGCTCGGGTGCGGGCCGTACCGCCCTGGTGAACTCCCTGGGTGCCGCCAACGGCTGCCTGGACTTCTCCCGCTCCTCCAGCCTGAACCTGGCCGCCACCGCCAACGGCCTGACCTATGTGCCGTTCGCCGTGGACGCGGTGACCTACGCGATCACGCCGTCGTCGGTCGTGCCGCGCAAGCTCTCCAAGGCCGACCTCACGGCCATCTACCACTGCGACCCCAACTACGTGGGCACCGGCCCGAACTACGACGTGACCCCCCTGCTGCCGCAGGCCGGTTCCGGCACCCGCAGCTTCTGGCTGGGCCAGGTCGGCCTCACCGAGGGCGACATCACCTCGGGCAACTACCCCTGCGTGAAGGACAACAAGAACGGCCCGGTGCAGGAGCACGACGGCCGTGTCGTCGACGACAAGTCGATCGTCCCGTTCTCCATCGCGCAGTACAACTCCCAGGCGTCGCAGACCATCGCCGACCTCCGCGGCCGCGCGATCCTCGGCACGATCGACGACAAGGCGCCGAACGTGCTGAACAGCGACTTCGCGATCAAGCGCGACGTCTACAACGTGATCCCGACGTCGAAGCTCACCACCGCCCCGTGGAGCACGGTCTTCGTCGGCGGCAACTCCCTGGTCTGCCAGCAGCCCGCGGTGATCAACACCTACGGCTTCGCGACCAGCCCGCAGTGCGGCGACACCTCCAAGCAGACCCCCTGACTTCTGAGAACTTCGTAAGAAGGAGAGCACGACAGTGCTGAAGAAGACCCTCTCGCGGGCGCTGGCGGGCGGCATCGCGGGTGCCCTCGCCGTGCTGGCCGGCGGCATCGTCGCGGCTCCGGCCGCCCAGGCCGCCGAGATCGGCACCGCCGAGGTCACCCCGGCCACCGGTGCGGACACCAGCGGTATCTCCCTGACCACCTCGGCGGCCTGCCCGGCAGGCGCCACCAACGTCATCGTCTCGGTGACGGGCACCGGCTTCCCGGCCGGCGGCCAGAACGTGGTCGGCAACTCGCCGATCGGCAGCTACGGCACCGCGCCCAGCGGTGGTCTGATCATCCCGCTGACCTCCACGATGCGGGACTACGCCAACACGGCGGGCTTCACGAACCTGACCGGCAAGTACACCTTCAAGGTCACCTGCCGCACCGCGTTCAACGCCACCAGCCTCGGCGACTTCCCGGCCTCGATCTGGTTCACGTCCAACACGACGTACCAGAACTCCGACCCGGCCGCGGTCACCGACACCGCCACCTCCCTCGCGGTCTCCCCGGCCTCGCCGGTCACCGCGGGCACCCCGGTCACCCTGACCGCGACCGTCGCCCCGGCGGCCGCGGGCGGCCAGGTCCAGTTCCGTGACAACGGCCAGGCCCTCGGCGGCCCGGTCACCGTCGCCGACGGCCAGGCCCAGCTCGTCACCAGCGCCCTGGGCGCGGGCGGCCACCAGCTGACCGCGGTCTTCACCCCGGCCGGCGCCGGCTACAACGGCTCCACCTCCACCGCCGTCGCCTACACCGTCGAGGCCGCCCCGGCGACCCAGACCACCACGGCGCTCGCGGTCTCCCCGGCCGGTACGGCCACCAGGTTCAGCCCGGTCTCCATGACGGCCTCGGTGTCGCCCGCCTCGGCGGCCGGCTCCGTCAGGTTCCAGGACACCGTGGGCGGCACCACCTCCACCCTGGGCACCGTCCAGGTCGTCGGCGGCCAGGCCTCCTTCACCACCAGCAGCCTCGGTGAGGGCGACCACTCCTTCACGGCCGTGTTCGTCCCCGCGGACACCGCCGCCCACCTCGGCTCCACCTCCGGTGCCGTCCCCTACGTGGTCGGCGCCTTCCAGGGTGTCACCGCGTCCGAGGACATCACCACCACGGTCGAGGCCGGTGCCCTGGTCATCAGCGTCGACAACCCGCACGTGACGCTGCCCTCGCCGCAGCTGAACAGCAACGGCGACCTGCTCTCCACCGCGGGCGCCATCAACCCGGTCACCCTCACGGACACCCGTGCCGGCAACCCGGGCTGGAGCGTCAGCGGCCAGGTCACCGACTTCTCCGACGGTGGCTCGCACCTGATCAACGGCCAGAACCTCGGCTGGTCCCCGAAGCTGATCGACAAGGGCGCGTCCCAGACGGTCGCCCCGGGTGCCGCGGTCGCCGCCGCGCACGGTGTCGCCCCCGGCGACGCCGGTTCGGCCGGTCTGAAGTCGTCCCGCTCGCTGGCCAACGGCACCGGTCTGGGCACCGCCCACCTCGGCGCCGACCTGGCCCTCGACGCGCCGACCTCGACCGTGGCCGGTACCTACACCGCCACGCTCACCCTGACGGCCATCTGACCCTCACCGGACGGCCGGGGGCGAACACCTCACCCCTGAGGACATCGCCCGGGCCGGGACGGACGGCACGTCCGTCCCGGCCCACCCCCGCCCCACCGGCCAGGCCCCAGCCGAGAACGGACGACCCGACATGATCACCAGCACCGCCCGCCGCATCGCCGCCGTCCTGGCCGCCTGCGTCCTCGCGGTCCTGCCGGCCGCCGGCGCGGCGGCCGCAGCGCCGGACGCCGTACCGGGCGACGCGGGACGTGCGGGCGAGGGACGCGTCACGTTCGGCGTCCAGCCCTCGGCCGCCAGGAAGCCCGACGCCCGCCCGAACTTCTCCTACGGCGCCACCCCCGGCGCCCGCGTCCTGGACCACATCGCGGTCGTCAACTACGGCAGGAAGCCGCTGACCCTGCGGGTCTACGCCCAGGACGCGTTCACCACCGCCGACGGCGGTTTCGACCTCTTCGCCGCCCGGCACAGGCCCGACGACGTCGGCTCCTGGATCCGGTTGCGCGAGAACCGGGTGAAGATCCCCGCCCGCGGCCGCGCGATCGTGCCGTTCACGATGACCGTCCCGGCGAAGGCGACCCCCGGCGACCACGTCGGCGGCATCGTCGCCTCCCTGTCGGCGGGCACCAAGGACGCCAAGGGCAACGACGTCGCCCTCGACCAGCGCGTCGGCGCGCGCGTCTACCTCCGGGTGGCCGGCGAGCTCTCGCCCCGGCTGTCCGTCGAGAACCTGCGCACCGAGTACCACGGCGACGCCAACCCCTTCGGCACGGGCGACGCGACGGTGACGTACACCGTCCGCAACACCGGCAACGTACGGCTGGCGGCCCGTCAGAAGGTCGAGGTCCGCGACGGACTGGGCGGCGCGGCGAAGGCCGGCAAGGTGCCCGCCCTGCCCGAGCTGCTGCCCGGCGACTCCGTGACGTTCCGGACGACCGCCACCGGCGTGCTGCCCGCCTTCCGCGACAGGACGACGGTCACCGTCGACCCGCTGCCCGTGAAGGGCGACATCAAGCACCGCGTCCTGCCCCGCGTCACCCGCACCGAGGCCTTCACCGCCGTGCCCTGGGCCTTCCTCGGCCTGCTGCTCGCGCTCGCGCTGCTCACCGCCGCGCTGCTGCTGCGCCGCATCCGGCGCCGCCGGGCCGCCCGGGCCCCGCTCGCGCCCGTCGGCGGCCGCACCCGGGAGGCCGTCGGTCTCGCCGCCGCCGCGCTGCTCGCCGCGACCATGATCGTCGCCGGTACGCCCGGCGACGCACGGGCCGCGGACGGCGGCAAGCTCGGCGTCACCCCCGCCGAGGGCAGCGACACCCAGCCCATCACCCTCACCGCGGCGGGGCCCTGCCCGGCGAGGACCAGGAACGTCATCGCCCGCGTCAAGGGAGCGGGCTTCCCGCCCGAGGGCCAGATCGTCGTCGGCAACGCCCCGATCACCACTTACGGACAGGCCCCCGGCGGCGGCCCCGCCATCCCGCTCACCTTCACCCTGCGGGACTACGCCACCACGGCCGGCTTCACCGACCTGCGCGGCACCTACACCTTCACCGTCAGCTGCCTCGAGGCCCCCTTCGAGCTGGACGGCGTCAAGGACTTCACCGGTTCGCTGACCTTCCGGCCGGGGAAGGCCGGCAAGGCGTACGAGGACGGCACCGAGGTCGCGCCGCCCAAGAACCCCGCGCCCGCCCCGCCGGCCGGCGGCGCCACCCCGGCCCCGGACAGCGGGGCCGGCGCGACCGGGGCGCAGGGGCAGCAGCCCCGGCAGCCGGGCGGCATCCCGGTGCCCGGCTCCGTCCCGCCCGGCGGCGACGCCGCCGCGCAGGGCGCGGCACAGCCCCGGGCCGCCGCCACGGCCGCCGACGGCGGCCCGAGCGTCTGGTCCCTGGCCGGATTCGGCGTGTTCGCGCTGGCCCTGGCGGCGGGCGCCGCCCTGTGGCTGCGCGGCCGCCGGACCCCGGCCGGGTGACCGCGCACCCACCACCCACCGACCGAACCACTGCCCAGGAGAGAAACCCCGTGTCCCTCACAGCTCGCACACCCCGGATGTCCAGGGCGGCCGCGACCCGCACCGGCTCGCTGATCGCCGCCGTCGGCACGGCGGGGCTGCTCGTCACGGCCGCGACCGCCGTGCAGGCCTCGGCCGCGGAGGCGCAGGCCTCGCTCGGCACGCTGGGCGTGGTGCCCAGGACGGGCACGAACACGTCGGGCATGACGCTGAACACCTCGGCCGCCTGCCCGGCCGCCGCGACCAACCTGATCGTCAGGGTGACGGGCACGGGCTTCCCCGCCGAGGGCCAGATCGTGGTCGGCAACTCCCCGATCAGCGCCTACCCGGCGAACGAGGCGGGCGGCTACCAGGTGCCGCTGACCTCGACCATGCAGGACTACGCGAAGATCGCCGGCTTCGAGAACCTGAAGGGCCGCTACGACTTCACCCTGACCTGCCGCGAGGCCTTCGGCAGCGACACCCACGGCGACTTCGGCGGGTCGGTCTGGTTCACCTCCACCACCGCCTACCAGGACTCCGACCCGTCCGGGGCGACCGGCGACCCCACCCCGTCGAACACCACCAGCACCACCCCGAGCGGCTCGGCCACGCCGACCGACACCGGTGAGCCCACCGACACCGGCGAGCCCACCGACACGGGTGAGCCGACCGACACGGGTGAGCCGACCGACACCGGCTTCCCGACCGACGACACCACGCCGCCCACCGACGACACGACCACGGACGGCGGCGACGGCTCCCAGGACATCTCCACCGAGGTCGACGGCGGTGCCTCCGGCGGCGGTCCGGGCGGCGGCGGTGGCTCGCTCGCGGCCACCGGCAGCGACGCGGCCGGCCTCGGCGCGCTGTCGGCCGCGATGGTCCTGGGCGGCCTCTACCTGGTCCGCCGCTCCCGCCCCCGCGAGGACTTCCCCGGCACCGGCGGCACGCACCTCTGAGTCCGGCACCCCGGCCCACCAGGGCATCCGCCGGTGGGCCGGGGTGCCCGGCACCGCGACAACGCCCAGACAACTACTGGAGAGACGACACATCATGCACGCCAAGGCTGTACGCCGCCCCCTGGCGGCCACCCTCGTGACCGTGCTCGCCGCCGGTGCGCTCGCGCTCGGCACGAGCGGCGCCGAGGCCGACCCCATCGGCTCGATGGAGGTGACCCCGCACTCCGGTTCGGACACCCAGGGCATGTCGCTGACCACGTCGGCGGCCTGCCCCGCGCCGGCCACCAACGTCATCGTCGGGGTCAAGGGCCAGGGCTTCCCCGCCGAGGGCCAGGTCGTGGTCGGCAACTCGCCGATCAGCGCCTACGCCGGGGCCCCGAGCGGCGGCATCGTGGTGCCGCTGACCTCGACCATGCGCGACTACGCCAGCACCGCCGGGTTCGACACCCTGGCAGGCCGCTACGACTTCACGCTCACCTGCCGCGGCGCCTTCGGCCCGGCGACCTACGGCGAGTTCACCGCGCCGATCTGGTTCACCACCAACACCGCCTACCAGGACACCGCGCCCGCCGCGGCCACCACCACGGCCCTCACCGCGAGCCCCGCCACCGAGGTCGTCGAGGGCAAGCCGGTCACCCTCACCGCCACCGTCGCCCCGGCCGCCGCCACGGGCACCGTCCAGTTCCGGGACAACGGCCAGGCGCTCGGCGGGCCCGTCACCGTCACCGCCGGCACGGCCACCCTCACCACCAGCACCCTCGCCCTCGGTACCCACAAGCTCAGGGCCGCCTTCACCCCGGCCGACCCGGCGTACGGTGCCTCGGAGTCCGTGGACCTGACCTACAAGGTCAAGATCAAGCCCCCGGCCGTCGTCTCGGCGGCCAAGGTGACCGGCACGGTCAAGGTCGCCTCCACGGTGACCTGCGCGGTGACCTTCAACGGCGCGAGCTCGGTGGCGTACTCCTGGCTGCGGGACGGCACCACCATCAGCGGCGCCACCGCGCGCACCCGCAAGCTGACCTCCGCCGACTACAAGCACAAGATCGCCTGCCGGGCCAAGGGCACCAACAGCACCGGCAGCACCACCTCCACCAGCCCGCAGGTCGGCCCGGTCGCCGTCGGCCCCGCGCTGAGGAACCTCGTCAAGCCGTCGATCTCCGGCACCCACCGGGCCGGCTACAAGCAGACCGCCAGGCCGGGCAGCTGGTCGCCCAGCGCCACCTCGTACACCTACCAGTGGCTGCGCGACGGCCGGGCGATCAGCGGCGCCACCCGCTCCACCTACGTCGCCACCCGCTCCGACCGCGGCCACAAGCTCACCGTCACGGTGAAGGCCAAGCGCACCGCCTACTCCACCGGCACCGCCACCTCCGCCGCGGTGAGGATCGGATGACGGCACCCACCACCGCCCCGGCCGGGCCCGGGGCAGCCGACCGCACGTCGGCTCCCCCGCCCGTCCGGGAACGGCCCGCACGCCACCCGGCGGCCGGCCCCGGCCTGCGCGTCGCCGGGGCGGCGCTGAGCATCCTGGCCGCGCTGCTCCTCGGCCTCGTCGCCGACGCCGGCCTGGTCGGCGATCTGCGCCAGTCCCGCGACCGGCAGGTCGACCACGCCGCGCTGCGGCTCGCCCTGGCCAACGGCACCGCGCCGATCGGGCGTTCGGCGGGCGGCAGCACGGCCCCCGCGCCCGGTGACCTGGTGGCGCTCCTGGAGATCCCCGCGCTGGACCTGCGCGAGGTCGTCCGCGAGGGCACCACCGCCGACGACCTGGCACGCGGCCCCGGCCACCGCCGGGACACCCCGCTGCCCGGCCAGTCCGGCACCAGCGTCGTCCTGGGCCGCCAGGCCACCTACGGCGGTCCGTTCCGGCACCTCGACGAGCTGAACACCGGCGACACGTTCACCGTCACCACCGGCCAGGGCAAGCACACCTACAAGGTGATCGGCCCGCGCCGGGCCGGCGACCCGCAGCCGCCCCCACCGGAGAACGGCCGCGGCCGCATCACGCTCGTCACGGCCGACGGCACCCCGTTCATGCCCCGCGGCATCCTGCGCGTGGACGCCGACCTGGTCTCCGACGTGCAGCCCACCCCGGCCCCGGCCCTCGCCGCCGGCGCGCTGCCGGAGGACGAGAAGCCGATGGCGCTCGGACAGTCCGCCTGGCTGGCGCTGGTGCTGTGGGGACAGGCGCTCGTGCTGGCCGCCGCCGCCCTCGCCTGGGCGCACGCCCGCTGGGGCAGGCCGCACACCTGGGTCGTCGGCGTACCGCTGCTCGGCGCGCTCGGCCTGGCGGTCGCCGACCGGGCGCTCATGCTCCTGCCCAACCTGCTGTGACGACTGTTGAGTTCACCCGCTGATGAAGGACACGCCGTGACCGACCAGACAACCCAGACCGAGACCACGCTGCCCCTCCCGACGGTCCCGGCGCCCGTGGTGACCGGCGCGACGCTCGACGCCCGCCGCGTCTCGGCCTGGTTCGGCGACCACAAGGTGCTCGACCGGGTGTCGCTGACCATGCCCGCAGGCCTGGTCACGGCCCTCATCGGCCCCTCCGGCTGCGGCAAGTCGACGTTCCTGCGCATCCTCAACCGTATGCACGAACTCGTCCCAGCCGCCTCCCTGTCTGGCGAGGTCCTGGTCGACGGCCAGGACGTCTACGCCGCCGGGCAGCGGCTCACCGAGGCCCGCCGCAAGGTCGGCATGGTCTTCCAGAAGCCGAACCCGTTCCCCGCGATGTCGATCTACGACAACGTCACCTCCGGCCTGAAGCTCACCGGTCTCCGGCTCGGCTCCGAGGCCAAGGACGACCTGGTGGAGGAGTGCCTCACCAAGGGCGGCCTGTGGAAGGAGGTCAGGGACCGGCTCCGGCAGCCCGGCGGCGCGCTGTCCGGCGGCCAGCAGCAGCGGCTGTGCATCGCCCGCTCCCTCGCGGTGCGGCCCAAGGTGCTGCTGATGGACGAGCCCTGCTCGGCCCTGGACCCGACCTCGACCCGCCGGATCGAGGAGACCATCCGGGAACTGGCCCACGAGGTGACCATCGTCATCGTCACCCACAACATGCAGCAGGCCGCCCGGGTCTCCGACCAGTGCGCGTTCTTCCTCGCGGAACAGGGCACCCCGGGCGCGATCGTCGAGCACGGCGCCACCGGGGCGATGTTCTCCACGCCGCAGGACCCGCGCACGGCGGACTACGTGGAGGGCCGCTTCGGCTGAGGAGGCGGGGGTGCTCAGGAGCCCAGCGGGTCCAGTTCCAGGGGCTGGATCCGGCCCTCCAGCATGGTGCCGAGACCCTGCACCGCGCAGACGTCGGGGCGTTCCGCGATGTGCACCGGCATGCCGGTGGCCTGGCGCAGCATCTGGTCGAGGCCGGGTAGCAGGGCGCTGCCGCCGACCATCATGATGCCGCGGTCCGCGAGGTCGGCCACCAGGTCGGGCGGGCAGTCGCGCAGCACCTTGCCGATGCCGTCGAGGACGGCCGTCAGCAGGGTCTGGATCGCGTCGCGCACGGCGGCGGTGTCGACCTGCACGGAGCGGGCCAGGCCGGTGGCGACGTCCCGGCCGTGGATCTCCGTGGAGGCCGGGCCCTGCGCGGTCAGGCCGTTGCCGGACAGGGCGAGCTGGAGCGGCCGCACCGACTGGCTCGGCAGCATCAGCTCGTGCTCGTGCCGCAGGTGCTGGACGATCGCGTGGTCCACGGCCTCGCCTCCGACCGGGATGCGCTCGGCGGTGACGATCGAGCCGAGGGAGAGCACGGCGACCTGGGTGGCCGCCGCCCCGCAGTCCAGCACCATGGTCGCCTCCGGCTGCTCGACCGGGAGACCGCAGCCCACGGCCGTGGCGATCAGCGTGTCGACCAGTTCGACGCGGCGCGCCCCGAGGCCGACCAGGGTCTCGATGGTGGCGCGCCGGGCCAGCGGGTCCGCGTCGTGCGGGGTGCACGCGGCCGCCCGCAGCCGGGGCCTGCGGCGCAGCGAGCGGCGGATCTTGTCGCCGAGCAGGTGGCGCAGCATCCGCTGGGCCATCTCGATGTCGACGACCGTGCCGCCCGAGACGGGGCGTACGACCCGGATGTAGCTGGGGGTGCGGCCCGTCATCTTCTCGGCGAACTCGCCGACCGCGATCAGTGCGCCGGTGCGGGTGTTGACGGCGGCGGCGGAGGGCTGGTCGACGACGAGCCCGGCGCCCTTGACGTACACCCGCGTCCGCGCCGCGCCGAGGTCGACGGCGAAGTGGCAGCGGCGCAACTGCTCCAGGCTGGCGGTCATTGGCTGGTCCTCCCGAGAGCGCAGACCGTGGGCGCCGCCCTGGTGGGTGGCGGGCCTCGCTTGCCGCCCGCCGGGTGGCGGGCCGTACTCGCATCGTGCGGGGGGTGGGGGGGAGGGCGCCTTCTGGGATGCGCCGGGTGGGGCGCCGCCGAACGGTTGATTTGCCCTTTGTGGCCTAAGGGGGCGTCAGGTGCGGGTGTTCTGTGGGCGGTCGTGGGCGGCTCCGGCCGGCGGGGGATCGTCCGGGGGCGGCCGGGGCTGGTCGCGCAGTTCCCCGCGCCCCTTGGGGGTGGGGTGGTTCGTGTGCGTGCTTTGGTGCGGGTGGATGGTGGCTGGTCGCGCAGTTCCCCGCGCCCCTGGGGAGGTGGGTGTTTGCGCGGTTCCGCGCGCCCCTGAGAGGTGGGGTGCTTCATGTGGGTTCTTTGGTGCGGGTGGATGGTGGCTGGTCGCGCAGTTCCCCGCGCCCCTGGGGAGGTGGGCGTTTGCGTGGTTCCCCGCGCCCCTGGGGAGGTGGGTGGTGGATGTTCGCGTAGTTCCGCGCGTCCCTTGGGGGTGGGTGGTTCGTGTGGGTTCTTTGGTGCGGGTGGCCGGGGGCTGGGCGCGCGGTTCCTCGCGCCCCTGGGGGTGTCGTTACTGGTACGGGTCGTTCGGGCGGGTCAGTCCCAGGGCTGACAAGTCCTGGGGGCGTAGGTGGAGTTGGGCTGCGGTTGTCTCGGTCTGGTCTGGTGGGCGTTTGAGGATGGCGGCCGCCAGTTCCGGGGCGATCACCGAGAAGTAGCTGTCCGGCGTGGCCCAGGTGTTGCCGGGGGCGGCCAGGGCCAGGGCGCCGCCCGAGCCGCCCTCGCCGATGACCAGCGTGGTCACCGGGGTACGCGCGCCCGCCACCGCCGCGAACAGGTCCGCGATCGCCGCGCCCGCCCCCTGCCGCTCCGCCTCGGCGTCGTTCGCCGCGCCCGGGGTGTCCACCAGTGTCAGCACCGGCACGCCCAGCCGGTCCGCGAGCCGGATCAGCCGGGTGGCCGTGCGGTAGCCGGCCGGGCGGGTGGCGGTGCCGCACTGGGCGGCGTAGGCGACCGTACGGCCGTCGTGTGCGCCGAAGCCGCACAGCATGCCCTCGTCGGTGCCGCCGCAGCGGTCGCCGCTGATGGCCGCCCGTTCGGTGAAGTAGGCGTCCAGATAGGCCCGCGCGCGAGGCCGCCCGGCGGCGCGGGCGCGGCGCACCGCGTCCCAGCCGGTCGCGGGCAGGTCGAGCGCGCCGAGGGGCGGCGGCGGGGGCGCGGGGGAGGGGCGGTCCTCCCGGGACGGCCCGGCCAGCAGCCGCAGCCAGCGGCCCAGCGTCCCGCGCAGTTCCCCGGGCGGGACGACCGCGTCGGCCGCGCCCGCCGCCACCTGCGCCTCGGCGGTGTACGCGGCCGGGTCGGCGTCCGCCGGGCGCACCCGGGACCCGGCGAAGCCCACCTGCGCCCCGGGCAGCGCCAGCACCACGTCGGCGCCCGCGCCCAGGGTGGCCCAGCCGCCCCCGGTCGTCGGGTCGCGCAGCACGGCGATCTGCGCCAGCCCCGCCTCACGCAGGAGCACCGTCTGCCGGGCCACGCGCTGGAGCTGGGTGAGGGCGATCATGCCCTCCTGCATCCGGCTGCCGCCCGTGGCGATCAACGGCACCACGGGCAGCCGGTGTTCACGGGCGTGGACGTAGGCCGCCTCCAGCCGGTCCCCGGTGCGCTCGCCCAGCGAGCCGCCGAGGAAGCCGAACTCGAAGGAGACCAGCACCGCGAGGGTGCCCTCGACCCTGGCGGTGCCGCAGACCACGGACTCGGTCTCGCCGGTGCGCTCGGCGGCCCTCGCGTGCGCGGCGTCGTAGCCCCGCCAGCCGAGCGGGCCGTCGGGCACGGACGGGCGGACGGGCGGCGGCAGTTCGGTGAAGGTCGCCTCGTCCGCGACCAGCCCGATCGCCTGCCGTGCGCTGGGACGGCCGGTCACGGGGTCAGCGCCCGCTTCATGATCTTGCCCATGTCGTTGCGGGGCAGGGCGTCGAGGTGGTGCAGCACCCGGGGCCGCTTGTGCGGGGCGAGCCGTGCGGCCACATGCCCGGCCAGCTCCTCCAGCGTGGGCGGCGCCCCGGGGTCGGCGGGCACCACCCAGGCCACGATCCGCTCGCCCAGGTCGGGGTCCGGCTCCCCGGTGACGGCGGCCTCCCGCACCCCCGGGTGCTCCAGCAGCGCGTTCTCGATCTCCCCGGCCCCGATCTTGTAACCGCCGCTCTTGATCAGGTCGGTGGCCCTGCGGCCGACGATCCTGACATACCCGTCCACCTCTCGTACCGCCATGTCGCCGGTGCGGAAGAAGCCGTCGCCGGTGAACGCGGCGGCGGTGGCGTCGGGCCGGTTGAGGTACTCGGTGAACAGATTGGGCCCGCTCACCTGGATCTCCCCGACGCTCTCCCCGTCGGAGGCCGTGATCTCGGAGCCGTCCTCCTCCACCAGCCGCAGCCGCACACCCGGCAGCGGCACGCCGACGGTGCCCGCGCGGGCCTCGCCGTCGGCCCGGACACTGGTGTTCATGAGGGTCTCGGTCATGCCGTAGCGCTCGATGACCCGGCGTCCCGTCGCCGCGGCGATCCGCTCGTGGTCGTGCACCGGCAGCGCGGCCGACCCGGACACCAGCAGCCGTGCCCCGGCCAGGGCCTTCGCCAGCTCCGGGTCGGCGGGCAGGGACTCGGCGAGGCGGTGGTACATCGTCGGCACCCCGAACAGCATCGTGGCGCCCGAGGCCAGCTCCCGTGCCACTCCGTCGGTGTCGAACCGGCCCAGATGCCGTACGCCGCCGCCGCGCCGCAGCGGGCCCAGCACGCCGAGCACCAGCCCGTGCACATGGAACAGCGGCAGCCCGTGCACCAGCACGTCGGCGTCCGTCCACTGCCAGGCGTCGGCCAGCGCGTCCAGCGTCGAGGCGACGGCCCGGCGGGGGAGGACGGCGCCCTTGGGCGGGCCGGTGGTGCCCGAGGTGTAGACGACGAGCGCGGGGTCGTCGTCCCCGGCGGTCTCCTCGGGGAGCGTTCCCGAGGCGTGTACGTCGACGTCGATCCGGGTCAGTTCCCCGAGGGCGGCGGGGAGCTCGGCGCCCGGGGCGGCGAGCACGATCTCCGGCCCGCTGTCGGCCAGGATGTGCCCCAGCTCCCTCCCGCCGGACTTCGGGTTCAGCGGCACCAGCGGCAGCCCGGCGAGCAGCACGCCCACCGCGCCGACCGCCGTCTCCAGCTCGGGCGTCGCCCACACGGCGACCCGGCGCGCGCCGCGCACCCGCGGCGCGAGGGCGCCGGCCGCGGCGGCGAGCCGGGCGTACGTCAGCGACCGCTCACCGAACCGCAGCGCGACACGCTCGCCCGGTCCCTGGGCGAGTGCGGGGAAGAGGGAGGACACGCGGGCACTCCTTGACCGTCGGACACCGGGGGAGACAACTGGGGGACAACACCCACTTCCTACCCGAACCCCGCCCCCACGCGCCGCACCCGACCCGTGACCCCGGTCACCGACCCGCCGTGACGTCCACCCCCTCCGACAGCCGCCGGGTCCTCCCGGGCTCAGGCCGTCGCCTCCACCACGTCCGCCACCACACAGCTGACGTTGTCCGCGCCGCCCGCGCCCGAAGGTGAAGGTCAAGGGCTGCCCGGCCCTGCGGCTGGGCCCGCCCCGGTCCGCTGCAGCAGGCCCCAGGTGAACTCGGCCGCCACGTCGTGGCGTACACCCTGGGCGTCGGGGGCGGTGAAGGCCAGGCCCCAGCGCGTGGGGGCGGTGCCCTGGAGGGGGCGGGCCGGGGCGAAGGCGCGGGCGGCCTCCTCGACCGTGCAGGACCAGGGGGTGAGGTCCTCCAGCGTCCGGAGCCGGGGTGCCGGGGCTCCGGGGGCGCGGATCAGCCACTCGTTCCAGACCCCGCCGTCCGGGGCGAGCAGCACCTCGAAGCGCAGGCCGGGCCAGAGCGGGACGGGCCAGAGCAGGGCCTCGCAGTCCAGGTCGCCGACGCGGCGGGCGGCCGTGGACTCCGGAGGGCCGAGGACGGAGCGGTAGCGGCGGGCGGCGCCCCGTGCGCGGGGTGAACGGGCCATCGCCTGCCAGCGCTTGTTGGCCTCGCGCATCTCGCCCGCCGACACCCCGAGCTCGCGCCGGGCGTTCTCGACCAGCCCCGGGTTGTGGTCGGCCATCCGGCGCAGCAGCACCAGCTGGAAGTGGAGCGGTGTGAACGGCTCAGCGGACGGCATGCCCCCCATCGTCGCGCACCCGCGGCCCGCCCGGCCGCCGGCCGTCCGGCAGGAACAGCACCGAGTTGACGTACCGGGGCCGGGAGGAGAAGGGCAGTACCCGGCGGAGCAGGCCGTGCGAGGCGACGTGCGCCGCGCCCGCCTGGTGCTCCCGGAGCGGGAAGGCCGCCAGCGGCACCCAGCGGTCCGAGGGCAGCACCCAGCCCTCGTAGCCGAGCAGCCCCAGATACGTCACCACCGGCGCGACCGGCTGGATGCGCGACTCCAGTTCCACGAACAGCGCGGGCCGGTCGCGCGCCAGCAGCGCGGTCGCGCCGCGCAGCACCGCCAGCTCGTTGCCGTCCACGTCGACCTTGACGAAGCCGACGTCCCGCAGGCCCAGGTCGTCCAGCGCGACCACCCGCACCGGCACGGCACGGGCGTGGATGTCCCGCCGCACCAGCGAGGAGACCCCGCGGTCGCCCGGGTCGTCCTGCGGTAACCAGAGCCGGGCCATGCCGGGGCGGTCGCCGGCGGCGGCCTGGATCACCCGGACGTTCGCGGGGGCCGTCCGCGACAGCAGCCGCGCCAGATGCGGCACCGGCTCCACGGTCACCACCCGGCGGGCCCGCCCGCACAGCCGCCGGGTCCACGGGCCGTACCAGCCGCCCACGTCCACGGCGGTGCCGCAGCCCGCGGGGCACAGGTCGCCGAGCCGGGCCAGCTCCGGTTCGAAGCGCGGGTACACCGCCCGCGCCGCCGCCGCGACCAGACGCGGCGGCAGATGCGGGACGACCCGTGCGGCCAGCGTGGGACGCCCGCCCTTCGCGTGGTCCGCGCCCGCGCGTCCGCCCTTCGCGTGGTCCGCGTCCTCGCGCTCGCCCTTCGCGTGGTCCGCGCCCACGCGTCCGCTCTCCGCGTGGTCCGCGCCCACGCGTCCGCTCTCCGCGTGGTCCGCGCCCACGCGTCCGCTCTCCGCGTGGTCCGCGCCCACGCGTCCGCCCTTCGCGTGGTCCGCGTCCCCGCGTCCGCCTTCCTCCCGGCCCGCGCCCCCGCGCCCCGTCTCCGCGCCGCCCGCGCCCCCGCGTCCGGTGTCCGCGCCGCCCGCGCCCGACCGCCCGCTCTCCTCCCGGCCCGCGCTCACGCGCCCACCCCCTTCCCCGCCGCGTTCACGGTGCCGTCCCCGGGGCCGTGGAACGGCCCTCCCCGGGCAGCCGCAGCAGCAGGTCCTCGTGCTCGTCCTCCGCCACCTGCTCCCCGGAGGACGGCAGCAGTTGCGGCACGCCGTCCACGATCGGGTAGCGGCGCCGCAGCCGCGGGTTGTACAGCGCCTCGGCCGCGCCCGGGTCGTCGGGCGCCAGCAGATGCAGCGGGCCCTTGTCGAGCGGACAGGCGAGAATCTTCAGCAGCGGGTCGTCGGACTTCACGGTGGGGTCAACTCCTTGGCACCTATCGGGGGTCGGGAAACGGTGTCGTGCTTCGGTATGGACAGCAGCACGCTCACCGCGAGGCAGATGCCCGCCAGCCGCAGCGTGAGCCGGACCGGATCGGCCGGGAGCGCCTCGCCGAAGGTCAGCGAGCCCAGCACGGCCGTGTACAGGCACGTCACGGTCGTGCACACGGGCACGATCAGCGACGCCCGGCAGCGCTGGAGCGCCGCCTGCGACATCACCAGCCCGAACGCGCCGGTGAACAGCAGCAGATAGGGGTACGGCGAGCGCAGCACACCGGTCAGCGCGGCCCACGGCCCGCCCGCCCCCAGGTGCCCGGACACCCCCTTGATGGCCAGCGAGCTGACGCCGTAGAGCACCCCGACCGCCACGCCGTACTCGACGCCCGTGGTCGGCATCCGGTGCCGGCGCGCGGCCCGCCGCTCGGCCGCGCGGTACAGCCACACCCCGCCCGCCAGCGACGGCACGCAGACCAGCAGCACCAGTGCGTAGGGCGCGGAGCGGCCGACGGTGGCACCGCTGCGGTCGTGCTCGTCCAGCGACATCACCACCATCAGCAGCGCGCCGAGGATCGCCGCCAGCGCGTACCGCTCACGGCCGCTGGTCTCCTCCTCCAGCAGCCGTGCCGACAGCAGCACCAGCAGGACCAGGCCGGAGACGAAGATGCCCTGCGCGGCGGCGATCGGCAGCGTCCGGTAGACGAGGAGCTGGGCGGCGAACCCGGCGGCGAGCGCCACCGACCCGGCGATCCACAGCGGGCTGCCCAGCACCTGCCGCAGCAGCCGCGCCGGGCGCCGCACCGACACCTCCGGCATGCCCGTCAGCGCCCGCTTCTCCAGCACGAACCCACCGCTGTACAGCAGGTTCGCCAGAAGGGCCGCGGCCACACCCCACCACATCCGGTTACGTCCTTCGCGCGTGCAGCAGCAGGATCGAGGCGAGCGGCGCGCGGGCGCAGGCCAGCCGGTCCAGTGCCCGCAGCGGCCGCGGCACCCCGTGGAAGGGCGCGCCCCGCAGCCGTACGACCTCGAAGCCGGAGGCGGCGACGAACTCGCCGAGCGCCCGTGCCGTGTACAGCCGCAGGTGCCCGACGACCTCCCGGCCGGGCCGGCCGTGGATCGCGCGCAGACTCACCTCGGAGAACACCGGCTGCACACCGGCCAGCAGCAGCCCGCGGTTGTACCAGGCGGCCAGGTTCGGCGTGGAGAGCATCAGATGACCGCCCTTGCGCAGCACCCGGCGCAGTTCGTCCAGGGCCGCGTCCGGGTCGACGAGGTGCTCGATCACCTCGCTGAACAGCACGGCGTCCGCCGAGCCGGTCCCGAACGGCAGTCCGCCGCCGGTGAGTTCGCCGCGCACCGCGTACGGCAGCCGGGTGCGGGCGCGGCGCAGCGCGTCCTGCGACCAGTCGACGCCGACCAGCCGGTGCCCGGCCAGCAGGGGTGCGGCGGTGGCGGCGGCGGTGCCGTCGCCGCAGCCGATGTCCAGGACGGTGGCGGGCCCCGCGGGGCCGGTGGCCGGGCCGAGCGCCTCGGCGAGCATCCGGGCCTGGCGCAGCGAGCGGGCGCTGCCGGAGGCGACCGGCACGGCCGGGTTCTCGTAGAAGTCGCGCAGGTCCTTGGGCGGCGGAGCGGTGGCCGTCATTCGGTGACCTCCGTGGAGTGCAGATGGTGCTCGAAGAGGTCGCGCAGACGTGCGCCGTCGGCCTGGCCGAGCAGGCTGCGCGACCAGCGCAGCGCGAGGTGGAGGCGGCCCGCGGTGGACGCGGTCGTCACGGTGAGGCCGCGCGGCATGCGGGCGGGGGCGGAGAACCACACCGCCCGGGCGCGGCCCGTGTCCTCGCCGAAGTCCAGCGGGTAGGGGATGCGGCCGATGTTGCTGAGCAGCGCGGTCGAGGTCCACGGCGCGGCGGCCCGGCGCAGGCCCCGGGTCGCGGCCGCCCGCCACACGACCGGGGCGACGGGCGCGGTCAGCAGGGCCGCGCCGTGACCGAGCTGGGGCCGCGGCTGCGCCTTCAGGGCGCGGGTGCGGGCGGCGGTGCGGCGCAGCAGCTGCGGCAGCGGGACGTCCAGCTCCTCCGGTGCCAGGGTCACTTCCACCAGCCGGGTGCCGTTGCCGATCGGCATCGTCGCGTCCCTCGGCCGGTCGTCCACCGGCATGGTCATCCGCAGCGGGCGGGGACGGGCGCCGTGCTCCCGGTTCCAGTGGGCCAGGGTGAGCGCGGTCGCCACCATCAGCTGGTCGTTCACCGTGTACCCGGCGCCCTCGGGGCGGCCCGGGAGCGGCAGTTCGGTCACGATGACGGCGTTGCCCGGGGAGTGTTCCGGGGTGCCGGGGGCGACGCGCGCGGGTCTGGCCCAGTTGGAGGGCGCGGCGGGCGGCGGGACGGCCTGGGCGCTGCGCACGGGAGGCGCGGCGGGCGAGTTGTCCCGCCCGCTGTACAGCTCCGCGGCGGTGGCCAGCACCCGCAGACAGGCCGGGCCGTCCAGGGCGGTGTGGTTGACGGTGAGGACGAGGGCCGTGCCCCCGTCGACGCCCTCGACCGCCTCCAGCCGTACCGGCGGCGACATCGACAGCGCGGGCGCGGACTCCAGGGCGCGGGCCCGCGCGGCGCGCAGCGCGTCCTGGCCCGGCCCGGTGAAGGTCACCACCTCCGTGTCCGGGCCGGCCGTCAGCTCCCACTCGTAGCGGCGGCGGTACCAGCGGCCCGGCGCCTCGCGCATCAGGACGCGGGGGTGCCGGCGCAGCGCCTCGTAGAACGCCTTGCGCAGCCGGGGCGGATCGACGGGCCCGGGGAGGTGGACCTCGATGTGGACGGTCTCCGGCTCCGCCTCCTGGAGGCAGTGCCGGGAGACCTCGTCCACGACGGGGAAGGGGACCCGGGCCGTCATCCGCGGTCCCCCTTCGCGCCGGGCCCGCCCGGCCCCCGCGCGGAGACCGTCGGCCCGGACGCGCCGCGCGGGAAGGGCTCGTCCGCACCGCCGCGGCGGCGCCGCCGGGCCAGGGAGGGCGCCGTGCGCGGACCCGGGACCCCCGAGCCGCCGCCGGGCGCCGGACCCGGCTCCCGCACGCTCACCAGCGCGGCGAACAGGCCCACCAGAGCGAGCAGCTGTGCGGCGGGCCCGAAGGCGCCGTCCCCGTCGGCCACCGGCCGGCCCGCACCCGTCGCCGCCGCGATGCCCGCGACCGTGAGGCAGGCCAGGGCGAGCGGGACGAGGACGGTGTGACGGCGGTGGGCCAGCAGGGCCAGCGGCGGCACCAGCAGCGCGAACCAGCCCGCGACCACCACCGCCACCAGCGTCAGCGCCACCGTGCCGAGCCAGACGCCCGGCGCGGGCGCGGCCGGCTGCGGCTCGTCCGGGTTCTCGGCGCGCCGGCGCCACAGCGCCAGGCCGATCAGGACGGCGATGCCCACGCCGCTGCCGATCAGCGCGGCCTCGTAGGTGCCGGACGGCTCGTAGGACAGCTGCACCGTGCCGCCCGGCCCGGCCGGGACGCGCCAGCCCTGCTGCCAGCCGTCGAGCCGTACCGGGGTCAGCTCCCGGCCGTTCAGGGTGGCCTTCCAGCCGTCGTTGTGGTTCTCGTACGTGGTGAGGTACGAGGCCGCTCCGGAGCCGACGGTCACCTCGCGGCGGTCGCCCAGCCAGTCCTCGATGCCCAGTTCCCGCCCGGCGGAGGACGGTTCGGTGAACGTGCCCCGGGTCAGCGTGACGTCGGTCAGCAGCAGCGCCCCGGAGTCCGAGGACTCCAGCCGGTGGCTGCCCTCCGACAGCTCCAGCGCGCCGCCCTCGGCGTCCGTCCCGCAGAGCGTGACGTCCACCGCCCGGTGCTCGGTCAGATCGCGCACCAGTCCGGAGACACCCGTCTCGTAGAGCTTCCCGTCGACCGCGACCACCGGGCCCTTCCCGCACGGCAGTTCGAAGGCGCGCTCGGGGTCGGGCTGCGGGGCGCGGTAGCGGTCGAGGACGGGGATGTAGGCCTCGGTCAGGCCGACCGGCAGCTGGAGGTCCTCGTCGACGACCGGGTTGTGCAGGGTGAGCGGTGCCGTCTTCGTGACGGTGATGTCGAGCCGGTCGGTGGTGATGGCCGGGAAACGGACCCAGCCGTTCCCGTCCACGGCGGCGACGGTGGCGCCGTCCGGGGAACTGAGGGTCACCTCGGTCGGCCGGGTGGTCAGACCGCCCGCCGGGGCCAGCACCAGCTCGCTCACCGGCTGCTTGTCCGGCCAGCTCAGCCGGAGCGTGGGACGGTCCCCGGCGATCCAGGCCGTCGTCAGGTCGCCGTCGGTGAGGTTGCGCGCCGACAGGCCCACGCCCAGGCGGGCGGTGGAGTCGGCGGTGGCGGTGATCCGGCTCCGCTGGTCGGGCGCCACCTCGTACAGCAGCCGGTCGAGCTGCTCACCGGCCACGGGCACGGCCGAGGCGCGGACCTGGTAGGTGCCGGCCGCGTGCACGCCGAAGACGCGGCGCAGGCCCGCCTCGGTGCCGGTCGGGGAGACGCTCGCCGGGTCGGCCGTGCGGTGCAGGGACACCACGTCCGCGGCGGAACCGGAGTCGCGGGAGTCGTTGGGCAGCCGCAGCAGCCGCGCCACGGTCACGTCCGGCAGGCCGATCTCGGAGAAGCCCGCGCCGGCCAGCCCGGTGCGCCGCTCGACCGAGTCGACGATGGTCAGTCTCATCCAGCCGGTGGCACCCTCGGGCGCCCGCACGCTCTGCTTCTGGCCGTCCGGCCGCAGCAGGCTGGTGACCGAGCCCCGCTCGGTCTCCACCCGCACCCTCGTCGGCGCGGCCCGCACACTGCCCTGCGGCAGCGGAGTGACGTCGAACGAGGACGGCATGGCGTACTCGCCGGTGAAGGCGATGCGCAGCCACTGCCCGTCGGGCGAACCGGCCGAGCCCTCCGCCCACGCGGTGTCCGGGTCGCCGTCGAAGGCGCCCACCGGGTCGAACTGCGGCAGATGGAAGAACCAGCTGCCGTACGAGGAGGCCGTCACCGAGCGGGCGCCGCGCAGCTCGGCCACCGTCTGGTGGTCGAGGCCGGTCACCGGAAGGATCTGGTGCGGCTTCTCGCCCGCGTCCTGGTGGGCCTCCGGCGCGTTGCGCTCGTCGCGGGTGTACGTGTACGAGGTGTTGGCGTTGACCAGCCCGAACCGGGTGTCCGCCCGGCGCAGCCCGTCCCCGTCGACGCGGACCGGCGGGGTGCCGAGCCCGGGGTGGTTGTCGCCGGTCAGCACGGACGCCCGGCCGCGCAGTCCGGCCGCGAGCGGCAGCAGCGCCTCGGGGCCGCCGGAGACCTCGGCGGTGTCGGCGACCGCGGTCAGCCCGGCCTGTCCCGGCCGGGGCACGGCCGTGTCGGCGGGCCGGTAGATCTCCACCGCGCGCACCCGCGGGTACAGGCCCTCGACCTGGATGGGGGTGTCCTCGGCGATCCGGCCGGCGGTCATGACCGGGCCGAGCCCGGTGACGCGCTCGTAGCCGGACTGCTCCAGGGTCCGCTTGACGGTGGTGGTCGGGGTGTAGCCGATCTGGTCGGGGTCCAGGTCGTTGCGGACGACCACGTAGTACAGCCCGGCCCGGCTCAGGTAGTCGGCGAGACCCGGCACCTCACCGCCGGTCAGCAGGGCCTGCTCGACGGCGTCCATCGCGCGCCGGTTGCCGGCCGTGCCGAAGGGGACGTAGTCGCGCTGCGCCCAGCGGGACTCGGCGACCACGTCGAAGGGCTGGTCGATGGTCGATCCCCAGGTGTGGACACCGTGCGCGGTGGCCGGGACGACCAGAGCCCGCGAGTCGGGCGAGTACTTCTCCAGCCAGCCGGCCGTCGCCTTCCAGTACGCGGGGATCTGCTGGAACGAACCGGGGTTGAGGATCGACCCGTTGAGGTACGGCAGCAGCAGTCCCGGCAGCACCAGCACCGCCGCCAGGAGCGGCACCAGCCGCCTGCCGGGCACCGTGCGCGCGCCGCGCGTCTCGGCGGCCACCGCCACCAGATGGGCGAGGCCGAGGGTGAGGGCGAGGGCCACACCGGTCTGGAACTTGTAGATGTTGCGGAACGGGGCCAGCGCCCCGTCCAGCCAGGTCTGCACGGTCCCGTGGAAGGGCGCGCCGAACGTGCCGCCGTACCCGGCGAGCAGCACCAGCGCGCACACCAGCACGGTCAGCACCAGCCAGCGCCGCTCCGGCATGTCCCGGCGGGCCAGTCCGGCGAGCCCGGCCCCGGCCGCGAGCGCCGAGCAGACGATCGCCAGCGCCGAGGACGCCACGGTCCATCCGGCGGGCAGCCAGGCCTCGCCGAAGTGCAGATAGGCCACCCAGTTCCCGGCGCCGCGCAGCGCCTCGGCGGCCGACATGGTCTCCGTCGTGGTCTGCGAACTCTCCACGTAGGGAAGGAAGTTCTCGCCGTACGCGCCGAGCAGCAGCAGTGGGATCCACCACCAGGCGGTGGCGACGATCATCGCGGGTGTCCACCAGGCGATCAGTCTGCGCCGCCGGGGTCCGCGCGGCCGGGACAGCAGATACAGCCCGACCGGGACCAGACTGGCCAGCGTGGAGGCCGCGTTGACCCCGCCCATGAACGGCACGAGCAGCGCCGAGCGCAGGGCCGCGACCCGGGCCGTGTACCGCTCGTCGGCCAGCGGCAGCAGCACCCAGGGCAGCAGCGCGCCGGGCAGCGCGGCGGCCGAGGTGGAGCCGACGACGATCGTGAACACCGGCCACAGCGCGTACGCCGTCGCGCCCAGCAGCCGTGAGGTGCCGCTGCCCACGCCGAGCCGTTCGGCGAGCCGCAGCGCGCCCCAGAAGGCGGCGGTCACGATCAGCGAGAGCCACAGCCGTTCGGCGAGCCACACCGGCACCTCGGCCGTACGGAACACCCAGTGGAAGGGCAGCATCGGCCAGAGATAGCCGACGTACTGGTCGGAGATCCCGCCGAAGCCGCCCCGGTCGTGCCACAACTGGCCCAGGTCGGCGAGGAACTGGCCGGGGTCGGTGGTGACGCCGAGCTTGGTGTCGAAGGTCTGCCGGCCCGGCTGCACCGCGAGGAACAGCGTGAGGACCACGGCCCAGAACCCCAGCAGCCAGCGCCGTGACCGCGGCTCTTCGGGCGGGCCGGGCGCGGTCGCGGAGGTGGGGACGGCCGCCGGGGGAGGAGTCTGGACCGTGGTCGTCATGGGGCACACCGCCGGAGGATGAGAAGGAGGTTCCAGGTGGCGAGTTCGCGAAGGCCGGGTGCCTTGACGATCGTCTCCGCCAGGAAGGGCCAGTAGCGCGAGCGCGCCGAGACGACCCGCACGTCGTCCCGGGCCCGCACCTGCCGCAGCGTGGGCCCGATGTGCACGGCGAACAGGTTCTCGCCGAGGGTGTGCTTGGCCGCTCGCCCGGTGCGGCGCCGGTAGCGTTCCCGGGCGCGTTCGGCGCCGAGGTAGTGCCAGGGCGCCCACTCGTGACCGCCCCACGGGGAAAGCCAGTTGGTGAACGACACGTAGATCAGGCCGCCGGGCCGGGTCACCCGGGCCAGTTCGCTGAGGAAGGTCTGCGGATCGGCCACGTGCTCCAGCACGTTGGAGGAGAAGGTGACGTCCGCGACGCCGTCGCCCAGTGGCAGGAGGTACCCGTCGGCGACGACGGACCCGTCGGGCGCCCCTTCGCCGAGTTCCACCGGATCGGGCTCGAACAGGTAGGCGTTCGCGCCGCGCCGCCGGAACTCCTCGGTGAAGTAGCCGCTGCCGCCGCCGATGTCGACGACGACCTGTCCGCCGAGCGGGCCGGCGTGGGCCTCCACCTGGTCGGCGGCGTCCCGGGCGAGGAGCGAGTAGCAGTACTCGGGGTCGTCCTGCTCGCGCAGGAAGGCCCGGAAGAGGGTGAGGGACCGCCGGAAGGAGGGGTCCTTGAACCGGGCGGTCGGCGCGGTGCCGCCGTGAACGGCCCGCGTCCGGGAGCCTGCCTCGCCCTCGAGTCGGTCGGGAGTCACGTGCCCCAGCCCCTGACGGCCTCGGCGGCGACCGCGCGGAACTGCCGTACGGTCCGCTCCCAGCGATAGACGGCGGCCCGCTCCCGTGCAGCCTTGCCCATCAGCTCACGGCGTCGGGCGGACAGCGCGAGCGAGCACCAGGCCGCCGCGAACGACGACTCGCCCCTCGCCAGCACCCCGGTCTCGCCGTCCACGACGGAGTCGCGCAGCCCGGGGACGTCGAAGGCGACGGCGGGCGTCTGCCGGACGGCGGCCTCGGTGACGACCAGGCCCCAGCCCTCCACGGCGGAGGGATGCAGCAGCAGCCAGGCCGCGCACAGCAGCCGGTGCTTCTCGGCCTCGGACACATGCCCGACGAAGGAGACGCTCTCGCCGGCGAGCCGCTGGAGCCGCTCGCGCTCGGGCCCGTCGCCGATGATCACCAGCTTGCCGCCGGTCACGGGTCTGACCCGCTCCCACAGCCGCAGCAGGAGATCGATCCGTTTGTACTCGACGAGCCGGCCCACCGCCACGAACAGCGGGTCGGGCGAGCGCTCGGCGAGGGGGCCCGGCTCCTCGACGCCGTTGTGCACGACGCGGATGCGTTCGCGCTCGACGCCGATCCCGCGCAGCGCCTGCGCGGTGGACGGCGAGACGGCGACGAGCAGCCCGTCCTGCCGCCGGGCCCCGGTCAGCGCCCAGTGCTCCAGCCGGCGGCCGATGCGGGCCGCGGGGGCCAGGGGCCCGCCGAAGCGCATCTTCCACAGGTCGGTGTGGACATGGTTGACCAGGCACAGCGTGGGCCCCTTGTGCCACAGCGGCGACAGGTAGGGCATGCCGTTGCAGACCTCGACCAGCAGGTCGGTCTCGCCGACCTGACGGGCGAAGGCGGAGCGGGCGCGGAGGTAGTGGCCGTAGGTACCGCCCGCGGACACGACGCGGTAGTCGCGGTAGGCCGCGGGGCCCCCGCACAGCAGGGTGACCTGGTGGCCGAGGCGGGTGAGGCCGTCGGCGAGCCGGTCGACGAGCAGCTCGGAGCCGCCTGCCGACGGGTTCCCGAGGTCGCGGTGGGCGAGGAAGACGATCCGGCGCGGTTCTGGGGGAGGCGCCGGGGGGAGGAGCTGCGTCCGGGGGAGTGCGGTGCGCAGCGGGGATGGCACGTGCTGGGGCATCGGTGCTCCAACAGGTCTCAGGGTGCGGAACTCAGCGTGGGGTCATGCGTGACTGTGGGGGGACTGAGCCGTTCGTACGAGGGGTGTGTGGACGGCCTGTGCTGGGGTGGGGTTCGACAGTTTTCGCCCAGGCGTTCCCCACGGCTACTCACCGAGGTGACAATTTCGGGCACGGTTGGGGCTGATGCCGCGTCAGATCGTGAGCGGGGGTGGAGGTGGTCCCGGGAGGGTCCGGCGGGGGCCCGGGGGAGGCCCGAAAAACCGGGCGAATGTTCACACTGTTCGGCAAATCACATCACCGACCCTTGACTGTGTGTCAACAGTGTGTCGACACTGGGCACGCCTGAGACAGGGGTGGGACGCCGGGGTGGGACGACCTTTCGGACCGGAGAGGCTGACCCTGAGATGTCCAGACTGCTCGCCGCAACTGTCACCGTCGTGGCCGCCGCCGCGCTCGCCGTGGGCGCCGCCCTCGGCGTCGTCGCCCTGCTCGAAGCCGCACCCGAGCAGCCCAACAGTCCGCTGATCACCTATGAGCAGGCGGGCGACGGGAGCACACCGTGACCGTAGAGATCACCGCTGTCGCCACCCGATCCGCCTGGCACGACGTGCCGCGCATGCAGGTGCGCCGGTTCGCCGCCATCGCCCTCGCCGAGGCGCCGGAACTCGCCCAGCAGATCATGAGCGAGATCCGCCGCGAGTACCCCCACCTGCCCGTCGTCCTCGACGACAACGGCGAACCCATGGCCCTGGTCGGCATCCGCCATGCCATCGAGGCCTTCGTCCGGCGCGTGGAGAACTCCGAGATCCGCCCCACCGTGCCGCCCGAGGTCTTCCACACCTTCGGCCTCGGCGAGGGACTGGAGGGCCGCAGCCTGGACTCCCTCCAGGCCATCTACCGGATGGGCGTACGCCTCGCCTGGCGCCGGTTCGCGGAGATCGGCCAGCGCGTCGAGATCCCGCCGCCCGCGATGTACGAGCTGGTCGACGCCGGATACGAGTTCCTCGACGGCCTCGTCGACCGGACCGTGCGCGGCTACGCCGAGGCCGCCGCCCGCCAGGCCGGGGAGCGGCTGCGCCTCCAGCGCCGGCTCATGGAGCAGCTCCTCGCCGACCGGCACCGCAGCGACGGCGGCGACGCCCTCGGTGAGCGCGCCGCCCGGGTCGGCTGGGCGCTGCCCGGCAGGGTCGCCGTGGGGGTGCTGCTGCGCCCGGCGCGGGAGGCGGTCGCGCCCGCGGTGGGGCAGGAGGTGCTGCTCGACATGGAGTACGAGCAGCCGCGCATGGTCGTCCCCGATCCCGACGCGGCGGGGCGGCGCGAGCTGCTGAACCGGGCGCTGGCCGGCTGGGCGGGCGCGATCGGGCCGCCGGTGCCGCTGGCCGACGCGGCGAAGTCGCTGCGCTGGGCCGAGGCCGCCGTGCGGCTGATGCAGCGGCGGCTGCTCCCGGCCGGCGAGGTGCTGTTCTGCACCGAGCACACCGAGGCGCTCGTCCTGCTCCAGCCCGAGGAACTGCTCGACGATCTCGCCCTGCGGTGCATGGCGCCGCTGGCCGACTGCGGGCCCACGCACGGGCGGCGGCTCGCCGAGACGCTGCTGGCCTGGCTGGAGACCCGCGGCGGCGCCCCCGAGGTGGCCGCGCGGCTCGGCGTCCACCCGCAGACCGTCCGCTACCGCCTCCGTCAGATCCGTGAGATGTGGGGTGACGAGATCGACGACCCCGACCGCCGCTTCGAACTGGAACTGGTCCTGCGCGCCCAGCGCCTCCGCGGCCGCCTGGGCGAAGCGGCCGACTGACAGCCCCACGCCGAGCTGCGCACGCGTGCGGGGGACTGTCCTGTTGTTCGCCCGTGCGGGAGCGTTGTGGCCAGGCGTGCAGTTGCCCGCGCCCCTTGGAGCGGGGCGTTGTGGCTGGTCGCGCGGTTCCCCGCGCCCCTGGAAGCAGGGCGTCGCGTGCGCCGCCGGGCCGGTCGGAGAGGTGCTGTCGGTGGGCCGGATACGCGCGGAGCGCGGAGCACCGGGCCATTGCCGGGCGAAACCCCCTTTGAGTAGCCTGTGTTCGTCATTCCGATCGGCTGTTGAAATTTCGAACACAGCCTCATCAAGGGAGGGGGCCGACGTGGGACGCCTCGTGCCTGCCGTGACCCGGGCTCTCGACATACTCGAGCTCTTCCTCGACGGGGACGGCACACTCTCCGCCCCCGACGTCGTGCGCAGGCTCCAGCTGCCACGCACCACCGTGCACGAGCTGGTGACCACGCTCGCCGCACGCCAGTACATCGTCCCCGTGCCCGGCCAGCCCGGACGCTACCGGCTCGGCGTACGCCCCTACCAACTCGGCAGCCGCTACGCCGAGCAGCTCGACCTGGCCGCCGAGGGCCAGCAGGTGGCCCGCTCGGTCGCCGAGACCTGCGACGAGACGGTGCATGTGGCGATCCTGGAGGGCACGGACGTCATCTACATCGCCAAGGTCGACTCCACCCACGCCGTGCGGATGGTCTCCGCGGCCGGCCGCAGACTGCCGGCGCACTGCACCTCCGTCGGCAAGATGCTGCTCGCCTCCCTTCCCGAGCAGGAGCTCGCCGCGCGCGTCCCCGACGGCGCCGAGCTGGTCGCCATGACCCCGAACAGCATCACCGACCCGGGCGCGCTGCGCGAGGCCCTGGCCGGGATCAGGACCCGCGGCATCGCCGTCGAGAGCCGGGAGTCCAACCCGGACGTCTCCTGCGTGGCCGCGCCCGTGCGCGACCGCACCGGGCAGGTCGTCGCGGCGCTGTCCATCTCCGTGCCGATGATCCGCTGGAGCGAGGACCGCCACGCCGAGCTGGAGCAGCTCGCCGTGAAGGGCGCCGCCGAACTGTCCGAGCGGCTCGGCCACCGGAGCGCGGTGTGAGCGGCTGCGAGATCGCGGTCCGCGCCGGGGCAGAGCTCGGCGAGGGCCCGACCTGGGACGCCGCCGCTGGCCGGCTGCTCTGGGTCGACATCCTGGGTCGCCGGGTGCACACGTACGACCCGCTCACCGGTGTGCGCACCGTGCGCCGCACCGAGCAGCACGTGGGCGCGGCCAAGCCGCGGACCGGCGGCGGCTTGGTGCTGAACCTGCGCGACGGCGTCGGCCTGCTCGACCCCGACGACTCCTTCCGCTGGCTGCACCGCGAGCCCGTCCCCGGCCGGCGCGGCAACGACGCGGCCGTGGCGCCCGACGGCTCCCTGTGGGCGGGCACCATGCGCTACGACGAGGCAGCGGGCGGCGGCACCCTGTCCCGGCTGACCGGCGAGGGGCGGCCGTCCGTCGTCCTCGACCGGGTCACCGTCAGCAACGGCACCGGATGGAGCCCGGACGGGCGGCTGATGTACTACGTCGACTCGCACGCCCGCCGCGTCGACGTCCTCGACCACGCCGAGGGCAGCGTCTCCGGCCGCCGGACCCTCGCCGCGATCGAGGAGGGCGCGGGCTTCCCCGACGGACTGACCGTGGACGCCGAGGGCTGTGTCTGGGTCGCCCTGTGGGACGGCGGCGCCGTACGCCGGTACACGCCGGACGGCGTCCTGGACCGGGTCCTCGAACTGCCCGTGCGCAGGCCGACCGCGTGCGCGTTCGGCGGCGCCGACCTGTCCGACCTGTACATCACCACGGCCCGCACGGGACTCACCGGGCCCGGCCCGTTCTCGGGGTCGCTGCTGGTCGTCCCCGGCGCGGGGAAGGGGATCGCGCAGCCCGCGTTCGCCGGGTGAGCGGGGAGACCGGGGAGACCGGGTGAGCAGGGCGGGTCCCCGCCGGACGGGGTGGAGCAGGGCTGGGTCCGCCGGACGGGGTGCAGCGGGGCGGGGTCCTCGCCCTACGGCAGGCCCGCCGCCTTTCTCTCCGCCACGGTCAGCGGCGGTCCGTCCAGCGCCGGTCTGAGCGGGCCTACCGCCGCTGCCAGCAGCACGCTCGGCGTCAGCAGCACCGCGCCGCCGCGCTCCAGGGACGTCACATCCGTCACCCGGCGCGCGATCCGGCCGTTCCCGGTGGCCGTGAGCATCAGCCGCCCCACGTAGTCGGCCAGCAGCCGATCCCGCCGTGTGGGACCGTGCTCGGTGGCGCCTGGATAGAAGACGTCCTGGCCGACCGCCAGGTCCCAGGCCGCGCCCACCGGCCGGGCCACCGCCCGCTGCACCCGGCGGGCGACACCCGGCGCGCCCCAGCCGTGACGGCGTGTCACGTCCCGCAGGATCAGCGCGCTCTGGGCGGCGGCGGCGAGCCCGTGGCCGTAGACCGGGTTGAACGCGGCGAGCGCGTCGCCGAGTACGACCAGGCCCTCGGGCCAGCTCGGCATGCGCTCGTAGAACTGGCGGCGGTTGACGGTCGTCCGGGTGAAGGACACGTCGGTGAGCGGCTCGGCGCGGTCGACGAGGTCGGCGATCAGCGGATGGCGCAGTTCCTCGCGGGCGAAGCGGGCGAAGTCCGCGGTGTCCGGGGAGGGCGTGCCGCCCCGGGTGCCGGACAGGGTGATGATCCAGCGGCCGTCCTCGATGGGCAGCAGGAGCCCGTTGCGGCCGGGGCCGCCCGCCCGCGGGTCGGGCAGGATGTTGACGACCGGGAAGCCGGTGAGGGCCGGCTCGGGGGCGCGGAAGACGCGGGTGGCGTAGGCGAGGCCCGAGTCGACCTCGCGGCGCTCGGGGGCGGGCAGGCCGAGGGCGGCCAGCCAGCCCGGCAGCGCCGAGCCGCGTCCCGTGGCGTCGACCACCAGACCGGCCTCCAGGACCCGCTCCTCGCCTCCGCCGCACCGCCGTACGCGTACGCCGGTGACGGCCCCCGCCGTGCCGGTCAGCTCCAGCGCCTCGGTGCCGTCCAGGAGTTCGACGCGCTCGTCGGCGAGGACCTCGGCCCGCACCGTGGCGTCCAGCAGGTCGCGGCCGACCAGGATCACATGGTGCGACTCGGGCCAGCGGCGGAACCAGCCCCACGGGGACAGGGCCACGATCCCCGTGGTGACCGGCATGCGGTGGGCCCCGGCCGCGCGCAGGGCGCCGGTGACGCCCGGCAGCAGGTCCTCCATCGCGCGGACGCCGCCCGACCACAGCACATGGGCGTGCCGGGCCTGCGGCAGTCCCCTGCGGGGTGCGGAGCCCGTCGGCAGGGTGTCACGCTCGACGACGACGACCCGGTCCGCGACGGCGGTCAGGGCACGGGCGGCGAGCATGCCGGAGTGGGACCCCCCGAGGACCACGGCCGTTCTGGCGTCGGGTCTGGCGTCGGGGGAGGTGCGTTCGGTCATGCGGGTGTACTTTCTGCCGGGGCGGTGGCACGGGCGCGGACCGCCTCGAGGTCCTCGGGACGTCGCAGGGCGAGCGAGACGGACTGGATCTCCCGCATCAGGTACTCGGTGTCCGCCGGGCCGCTGCCCTCGCGGTCGGGGTGCAGCCGCCGGGCCTCTACGGCCGCCAGGAGCGCCACGGCGGCGGCCAGCGCCTCCGCCCGGCCGGGCGGGTGGCCGAGGGCGCGGGCGGCGGCCCGGGCCCGGCTGCCCAGTTCGTCGTCGAGGTACCGGGACACCTGGAGCAGGGCGTCACGGATGAAGGTCTCGCGGCGGATCAGCCGCAACTCGGCCGTGGCGCGCGGGTCGTAGGGCTCGCGACCGCCGCTGACCGCGCGCGTCACCACGTACAGCGGCCGCAGTGCGCGGTACTGGGCGCGCAGCCGCCAGTGCTCCTGAAGGTACTGGCCGGTGTGCGGGACGATGAAGCCCACGCCGACCAGGGCCGCCGAGAAGCAGGCGGCGGCCGGCGCCACGTACGTGCTCAGCCAGTCCAGGTCGTGTCCCGTCCAGCGGGCCCCGACGGCGGTGAACTTGGCCGCGTCGAACAGCAGGTTCGTGGTGTAGCCCATGCCCAGGAACCGCAGCCCCCAGCGCAGCCACGCGTCCAGGCCGTCGGTGCGGATCCAGTTCCAGATCAGCCGGGCCATCACCCCGCACGCCACGGTGTGCGCGATCAGGTACAGCACGATCTGCTCGCGCATGAACGGCGTGTTGGCGTAGTACGTGTCCAGGTCCCGCGTCCGCTCCACGGGCGCGTCGGCGAAGGCGAACAGCACCCACAGGGTGACGACCACGCCCGCGCAGGCGGCGACGACCCGGCGGGTGGCCCGGCGGGTGGCGTCCGAGCGGTCGGCGCCGTTGCGCCAGGCGACGATCAGCAGCAGCCAGGACGCGCACAGCGTGGTGAGCAGGGAGTACACCCAGGGCGCGGCGATGTTGGGCACGCCGGTGACCCGGTTGGTCCAGGCGATGGTGGAGGGGGCCGCGAAGACGAACACCGCGCAGCCGAACAGCAGCAGTCCGCCCACCGCGCGCAGCAGCGGGTCCCGCCACATCTTGACGATGCTGGGCAGCTTGATCGCCAGGGCGGTGGCCAGCAGCGCCGTCGGCAGCCAGATGGCCAGGTCGAGATCGGTGAGCACGCGGGGCGCGGTCAGCGCGAGCGGCCCGCCGAGGGCGGGGGTCACCGCGCGGAACCTCCCCGTCCCCGGTAGCCCATCGACCGCTGGACGGGGTCGAGGGACGGGCGCGGGTCCTGGCCCCTCAGCAGCGGCCGGAAGGCGGTGGCGAGGCGGTGGCCGAAGTCGTCGGCCTGGGCCTCGTCGGCCTGGCGGGAGCCGTTGCGGGCGGCGACGGTCAGCGCGGAACCGCCGAATCCGGCCAGCGCGTGCGCGGCGGCCGCGTGCCCGGGGCCGTGCAGATGGCGGTGTCCCGCGTGCAGATGCCACAACTCGTGCCCGAGGATCACCAGTTGCTGGGAGGCCTCGGCCCGCTCCTCCACGATGACCAGGTCGAAGTCCTGGAACTCCACGCACAGCCCGGTCACTTCGATCTCGTCCGGGAACCGTTCGAAGCGCAGCTCGACGGGTCTGCCGCCGCGCCGCGCGCTCATCTCCTCGCACAGGGCCCGGCACAGCTCGCGCACGTCGGCGGGCTGCCGCGCCCGCTCGCCGAGCGCGGCACCGAGATCGCGGGCCAGCCCGCGCATGGCGGAGGCCGCCCTCGGCCGCCGGAGTGCCGCGACCCACCGGGCCGCTTTCCCGCGCGCCCCCGCGCTGTCCATCGAGCCCCCTTCCACCGCCGTACGGCAAGCTGTTCGAGCCTACGCGGGGAGAACGTCCCGCGTCACTCGATCCGAAGACCGTTGTCCGACCGGAAGTGATCACGCCTGACCCCTCTCGACCCAAACCCCCGCCCCCGGCCGCGCCCAACGCCACCCTCCCGCCCTGCCCGAGCGGCACCCGCCCTTCTTGGGGCGCGGGGCTGTGTCGATATGCGGCTCCGCCGCGTGGACGCGCCTGGCATCAGCCTCCCGCCCCGCCCGAGCGGCACCCGCCCTTCTTGGGGCGCGGGGCTGTGTCGATATGCGGCTCCGCCGCGTGGACGCGCCTGGCATCAGCTTCCCGCCCCGCTCGAGCGGCACCCGCCCTTCTTGAGGGGCGGGGAACTGCGCGAACAACCACCGGCGACGGTCAGCCGCCAACCAACCCCCACCACCCCCCGACAAGCGACGCAGGACCACGCCCCCGACTCCGCCCGAGTCAGCTCACCGACCAGGAGACTCGACCGCCTCGACAGGCACACCCCCCACCACCGCGCCCAGCAGGGCGAGCCGCACCACCCCCGGCCCAGAAGCCGTCGTGCCGTCGGACAGCACGGCGAGGGCGAGCGTGTTGCCGCCACGGGTCCGCAGAATCCCGTTCGGCAGCACGAACGTGTGCTGCGGACCCACGTCGTTGATGTACTGCCCCATGTTCCAGCCGTTGAGGAAGATCTGCGCGCGGTACGCCAGCGCCGGGTCGTCGTCCAGGACCAGCCCGATCGACGCGTCCGTGCCCGGGTCGACGTCCAGCCGGAACGACCGCCGGTACCAGGTCACCCCGAGCCGCGCGGCCGCGCCCGGCAGCCCGACGGCCGCCCAGTCGGCGTCCGGGTGCCCCGGCAGATGCCAGCCCTGCCGCTCGCCGTACAGTCCGCCGTTGTTCTGCGGGCCGCGCACCGGGTCGTACGCCGCCTCGCCCTGCAACCGCCAGGCGATCCTCGGCGCGGCCCCGGTGAAGGCGGCCCTCGTCAGACCGCGGGCGGCCTTGTGGGTGTCCAGGGACTTGCCGTCCATGTCGTGCTGCATCCGCCGCACCAGCACCGACAGCACGTGCGCGCCGGGGGTGCGCAGCCGCTCCGGCACGGCCAGCTCGGCCGTGGCCTCCCAACTGCCCTTGCGCACACTGGCGCTGTCCGGCACCGGCATCCGGTGCCGGCCCAGCGCGACCCCGTCGAGCCAGGCCATCAGCATGCCCTGGGTACCGGTGCTGTAGCCGAGGGAGAGGGACGTGGCGCCGGTGGCGCCGGTGAAGCGGCCCCGGTACCAGACGTCGCCGTAGTGGAAGCCGTAGTCGTCCGCGAAGAGCACCGGCTGCCCGGCCGGCACCGGCGTGGTGCTGAACGAACCGGTCAGGTCGGCGCGCCGCCAGGCGGAGTCGTCGAAGCCGGGCGCGGACTCCGGGTTCTCCTCCCGGCGCCGCCAGCCGCCGCTCAGCGAGGGCAGCGCGACCGGGCCGGGCCCGGGGAGCGGGGTGCCGGCGCGCAGACCGCCCGAGGGGGAGTCGCCGGTGCGCACGGCGACGCCGTTCCAGGTGACCTCGCCGACACCGCGCGGCGCCCACACCTCCAGACCGGACGCCTCGGCGGTGTCCCCGGTCAGCCGCAGCACGGTCCCGTCCAGCGCGGCCGTCCGCAGCAGCGCCGGGCCGTGCACGAGCACCGGCCCGGAGGGCGTCTCGTACGGCCACAGCCGCACCGAGGTCTCGTCGTCGCAGAGCAGCAGCAGCACGGGCGCGGCCGCCCCGCCCCCGCTGACCAGCACCCGCGTCAGGCCGTCGAGCCGGGCGTCGACCCGCAGGGCGCCGTCCTGGTACGAGTGCTGCGCGTCCCCCTCCAGCACCCGCACCTCGGGCTCGTCCGCCCACTCCAGGGCGGTGCGGGTGGCCTCGCCGCCGCGCCCGGTCAGCACCAGCACGTCCTGCCGTCCGGCCGTGATCCCGAGCATCGGCTGCGCGCTGGAGTAGCGCAGCGTCCGCCGTCCGAGCCGCAGCCCGGCGGCAAGCAGCCGTGCGTCCTGCCCCGGCAGGGACACCGGCAGCCGGACGCCGCCCACGGGGACGGTGGTGGCGACCGGGTCCGCGCTGTCGTTGCGCAGCACATAGACATGGGCGCCGGTGGACGCGGCCGTCAGGTGGTACACCTTCACGCGCGCGTCGGCCGCCTTCACCTCCGCCGCCCTGACGAGTTCGGCGAAGTCCGGTACGCCGCGCAGCAGATGGCCGAGCTGGTGCATCGGGACGAGCTTGGCGGTGGCGCCCCTGCCCTCGTCGAAGGCGGCGCCGTAGTCGTACGACGTGTAGACCTGGGGCGAGGGCAGCCAGCCCCAGCTGGTGCCGCCGAAGGTCATGTAGACGTTGTGCAGGGTGATGCCGTTGGCGAGGTTGGTGAGGTAGAAGCGCCGCTCGTACGCCGCGTCACGGGTCCGGCGGGACTCCGCGTAGCCCTTGCCCTGGAACTCCACCCCGCCCCACGGGTCGAACCAGCCGCCGCCGAACTCCGGTACGAAACCCGGCGTGTCCGGGCTGGCGGTGGCGCCGCCCTTGCTGCCGCCGCTGCCGAAGTGGCCCCAGTCCGGCGGGGTCCTGAACGGGCTCGGGTAGCCGTCGAACCCGTACAGCCAGCGGCCCGTCTCCCCGCCCGTGTCGAAGGAGCCGGGCACCCAGTGGCCGTTGCGCCCGTTGTCGTTGTGGAAGAGGGGCACGTCGATGCCGTCGGCGCGGACCTTGGCGTAGAGGTGGGCCATGTAGTCGCGGCCCGCGGGCTGGTCCACATGCGCGTCGTACTCGTTCTCGATCTGGTAGAGCAGGACCGTGCCGGTGCCCCGCGTGTACAGATGGCGGGCGACGATTCCGTTCACCGCGGTCAGCCACGCGTCGACATGGCCCAGATACGTGGGGTCGCTGGTGCGGGCGGTGCCCGCGGTGGCGGTCAGCCAGCCGGGGAAGCCGCCCGCGTCCACCTCGGCGTTGATGTAGGGGCCCGGTCGCAGGATCACGAACAGGCCCGTCTCGGCGGCCGTGCGCAGGAACAGGTCCAGGTCCCGGACGCCGGTGAAGTCGTACTGCCCGGGGGCGGGGGAGTGGACGTTCCAGGCGACGTAGACGCTGACCGCGTTGTAGCCGTACGCCCGCATCTTCTGCAGCACGTCCCGCCACAGGGAGGGGCTGGGCAGCCGGAAGGGGTGCATCTCGCCGGACCAGACGAACACGCGCTCGCCGTCCACGAGCAGGGAGTGCCGGTCGAAGCCGACCGTGTGCCGCAGGGCGTCGGCGGCCGGGGGCGGCGCGGCGGCGGGACGGGGGTGCGCGGTCGCCGTCCCGTCCAGGGCGAGACCCAGGGCCGTCGCGCCGGCGAGGGTGTGGAAGGTGCGTCTGCTCAGCTCCATGGGAGCCTCCGTGACGGTCCGTGGGGGGCGGGTGCGCGGTCATTGTGTCCGTGAGGGGACGGCGCGACGGGGCTCCGACCTGCGTGGCACGGGAGGATTACGCGGTACGGCGGTCGTCGTGAACCCGGATGACGCGATGCCTTGTGCGCGTTGTCGGGTGCGGGTCCGTCCTGGCCGGTCGCGCAGTTCCCCGCGCCCCTTCGGGTGGGCCCTGCGCTGCCCCGCTTCGAGAGCCGCGAGACCGCCCTGCCCAGGAGCGCGGAGAACTACGCAAACCCCACCCCCGACCCGCACTCGCGCACGCACGTTCACCCTCTCAGGGGCGCGGGGAACTGCGCGAAAACCACCGACCACCCGCACCGGCATACGCACGTTCACCCTCTCAGGGGCGCGGGGAACTGCGCGAAAACCACCGACCACCCGCACCCGCATACGCACGCTCACCCCTCAGGGGCGCGGGGAACTCGCGGTCGGCATAGGCTCGACGGCCGTGAACAGACGCAGGAGCAAGAAGCTGTCGCGGCGGCTGGTGACGGCGGCGCTGCTGGGCCGGGCCGACGAGGTCCGGGCGCTGCTGCGCTCGGGCGCGGACCCGGGCGCCGCCGACCCGGACGGCACGACCCCGCTCTACCAGGCGTCCGTGCAGGGCGACGCGGAGATCGTCCGCCTCCTGCTGGCGGCCGGGGCGGACCCGGACACCGAGAGCGGCCACGGCTCCGAGGGCACCCCGCTGTGCGCGGCGGCCTGCTGGGGCCACGAGGCCGCGGTGCGGGCCCTGCTCGCGGGCGGCGCCGACCCGTCCCTGCGCGAGGACGGCGGCACGGGCCTGACCCCGCTGGAGTGGGCGCGGCGGGGGCCGTATCCGGGGACCGCGGCGTTGCTGGAGGCGGCCCGGTGATCCCGGGCCGGGGCAGCCGCCTTCGTCAGCCGGCGGCCATCGGCCAGTTGGGGGTGTTCGGCCAGCCCGTGGCGGGGGCGGGGGTGAGGCCGTTCGTGCCTCTGACCTCGGCGGCGGTGCGTCCACCCTGGGCGGGGACGCCGGGCGGGGTGAGACCCATGGCGGCGGGTATCGGCTGAGGGGCCGGGGGCGGGGCGACCTGCTGCGGCACGACGGGCATGGGGGCGGGCGCCGGGGCCGCCACCGGCACGGGGGCCTCCATCATCTGCGGAGCCGCCATGGCGGCCGGGGCGGACATCGCGGGGGCCGCCATCGCCGGCGCGGCCATCGCGGGCGCGGTCATGGGAGCGCCCGCCATCGCGGGGGCGGGGGCCGGCATCGCGAAGCCCGCGCCGTTCGTCGCGCCCATCAGCCGATCCACGGCCGCCGTGCCCGAGCTGTAGCTGGTCCCGGTGCTCAGCTCGGGCACGGCGGCCGCTCCCCTCCTGGTCCCGTAGAGCACCTGTTCCAGGCCGGACACCAGGCGACGCACGTCGACCTGGGGGCGCACCACGAGTCTCAGGAAGCGACTGGAGGAACCGATCTTGTTGCCGCACTCGCGGACCAGCAGCCGGTGCTCGGTGAGCAGCCGGTCACGGACCACGGTGCCCTCGGCTCCTACGGGCAGACGGACGAAGAGGAAGTTGCCCTGGGAGGGGTAGACGGTGAGGCCGGGCAGCGAGGACAGGGCGCTGGACATCTCCATCCGGTCGCGGCGGACCTGCTGGAGGCTCTGCGCGTACTCCTGTCCGTGATCCTTCAGCATGAACACCACGTGCTCGGCGAAGGAGTTGAGGTTCCACTTGGGGAGCATGGAACGGACCTTGCCCGCCAGCGCGGGGTTGGCGACGAGGTAGCCGAAGCGGATGCCGTGCAGGCCGAAGTTCTTGCCGAGGCTGCGCAGCACGACGACGTTGGGCCGCAGCATCGCCTCCTGCACGACGGACGGGTCGGCCTCGGCGTCGGCGAACTCCAGGAAGCTCTCGTCGACGACCACCAGGTCCAGATCGGCCATGGCGTCCATGAACTGCACCACGTGGTGGCGCTGCAGATAGCCGCCGTCGGGGTTGTTGGGGTTGCACAGGACCGCGACCCGGGTGCCCCGCGCCCGGATGAACGCGGCGTACTGGGCGAGGTCGAGGGCGAAGCCGCTGGACTCCTGGAGCGGGAACATGTCGACGCGTTTGCCGGTCTCCATGGGCTGGTCGGTCCAGCGGCCGAAGGTGGGGACGGGGATGGCGAGGGACTCCCGGACCAGCAGATGGTCGATCCAGGTGATCAGCTCCGTGGAGCCGTTGCCCATCGCCACGCACTGCGGCGGAAGTCCGAGCAGGGAGCACAGCTCGGCGGTGATGGTGTCGGCGCTGCTGGGGTAGTACGTGACGATGTCCCGCAGCCGGGTCGCCATCTCGTCGAACATCGCCGGGGTGGGGAAGTAGGGGTTGCACGGGATGCAGAAGTCCACCGGACCGGCCCCGTCGCCTCCCTCGCGCGCCAGCGCCGCCATCGACGGACTGTGCGCCGAGGTGCTGCGGAACAGCGAGGTGACGTTGCCGGTCGTCAAGGGGTCCTCCGTTTCTGGGTGGCCCGCGCGGGGGAGCACGGGCCACCCATCCATACGGAGACCGGCGTGGTGATGTTCAACTCGTGGGGAACGTGTGGAGGTTCACGCGTCGAACGAGTGCACCCTGGTCGAGCGGTACGCCTGGCCGGGGCGCAGCACCGTCGAGGGGAAGGGCGGCTGGCCGGGCGAGTCCGGGAAGTAGCTGGGGTCTCCAGGCGGAGCGCGTCGCCCTGGCGGTAGACGGAACCGCCGGTGTACGTCTCCAAGGGGGCCCCTCCTTCAGGGGCGCGGGGAACCGCGCGAGCAGGCGACAACGGCCCCCGGCAGGGGACGAACCGGAGCGACCGAGCTGTACCGCTAGGAACCGACCCGCCGCTTGTTCCACACGTCGAACCCGACCGCCGCCAGCAGCACCAGACCCTTGATGACCTGCTGCCAGTCCGTGCCGATGCCGACGAGGTTCATACCGTTGTTCAGCACGCCGAGGACCAGGCCGCCGATGATCGCGCCGAGCACCGTGCCGACACCGCCGCTCATCGACGCGCCGCCGATGAACGAGGCGGCGATGGCCTCCAGCTCGAAGTTGAGGCCCGCCTTGGGCGAGGCCGCGTTGAAGCGGGCGGCGAAGACCAGACCCGCAAGGGCCGCGAGCATGCCCATGTTCAGGAAGACCAGGAAGGTGACCTTCCTGTCCTTCACACCCGACAGCTTGGCCGCCGGGAGGTTGCCGCCGATGGCGTAGATGTGGCGGCCGACGATCGCGTTTCGCATGACGTAGCCGAAGCCGACCAGCAGCACCCCGAGGACCAGCAGGACGTACGGGGCGCCCTTGTAGCTGGCGAGCAGCATCGTCACGGTGAGGATGGCGGCGCCCAGCGCGACCAGCTTGAGCAGGAAGACCTTGAACGGCGGGACCTCGAGGGAGAACTCCTGCTGGCGGCGGCGGTCGCGGAACTCCTGGAGGACCACGAAGACGATCAGCCCGAGACCGAGCAGCAGCGTGAGGTTGTGGTAGTTGGTGTCCGGGCCGGCCTCGGGCATGAAGCCGTTGGACACCTTCTGCAGGCCCTCCGGGAACGGGCCGAGGGTCTGCCCCTCCAGGAAGATCTCCGTCAGACCGCGGAAGACGAGCATGCCCGCGAGGGTGACGATGAACGAGGGTATGCCGCCGTAGGCGATGAAGAACCCTTGTGCCGCGCCCGCCAGCGCGCCCATGGCGAGACAGAGGACGACGGCGACCGGCCACGGCAGATCGTTCTTGACCATGAACACGGCCGCCATGGACCCGATGAACGCGGTCAGCGAGCCGACCGACAGGTCGATGTGGCCAGCGATGATCACCAGCATCATGCCGATCGCGAGGATCAGGATGTAGCTGTTCTGGAGCACCAGGTTGGAGACGTTGCGCGGCAGCAGCAGGTCACCGTCGGTCCACACGGCGAACAGCACCACGATCAGACCGAGGGCGATCAGCATGCCGTACTGCCGCATGTTGCGGCGCATGCCCTCCGTCACCAGGTGGAGCAGGCCGTCCCCGGTGGCCGTGCGGCCCTTGCCGGGCGGCGCCGGGGCCGGCGTCCTGTCGGTCACATCCGTGCTCATCGGGATACCTCTTTGTCCTTGGTCATCTGACGCATCAGCGCTTCCTGCGAGGCCTCGGCCCGCGAGAACTCACCCGTGAGCCGCCCGGCGGCCATGGTGTAGATGCGGTCGCACATGCCGAGCAGCTCCGGCAGCTCGGAGGAGATGAAGACGACCGCCTTGCCCTGGGCGGCCAGTCGGTCGATGACGGTGTAGATCTCGTACTTGGCGCCGACGTCGATCCCTCGCGTCGGCTCGTCCAGGATCAGCACATCGGGACCCGCGAAGATCCACTTGCTGAGGACGACCTTCTGCTGGTTGCCGCCGGAGAGCTTGCCCACCGGCTCGAAGACGGTCGGCGCCTTGATGTTCATGGACTTGCGGAAGCCCTCGGCGACCCGCCGCTCCTCGTGCTCGTCGACCACGCCCCGCCTGGCGACCTTGCCCAGCGCGCTGAGCGAGATGTTGCGGTTGATGGTGTCGATGAGGTTCAGGCCGAAGTGCTTGCGGTCCTCGGTGACGTACGCGATGCCGTGGCGGACCGCCTCGGGGACGGACCTGGTGCGGATCTCCTCACCGTCCTTGAGGACCGTGCCGCCCGCGTACCGGCCGTAGGTCCGCCCGAACACGCTCATCGCGAGTTCGGTGCGGCCCGCGCCCATCAGGCCCGCGATCCCGACGATCTCCCCGCGCCTGACCTCGATGGAGACGTCGTCGACGACCTTGCGCTGCTGGTCGATCGGGTGGTGCACGGTCCAGTTGCGGACCTCCAGCGCCGGGGCCGCGCCCTCCTCGGGCGTGTGCGGGGTGCGGTCGGGGAAGCGGTGCTCCAGGTCCCGGCCGACCATCCCGCTGATGATCCGGTCCTCGGTGGTCCCCTCGGCCTTCACGTCGAGGGTCTCGATGGTCCGGCCGTCGCGCAGGATCGTCACCGAGTCGGCGACCCTGCGGATCTCGTTGAGCTTGTGGCTGATGATGATCGAGGTGACGCCCTGCTTCTTCAACTCCAGGATCAGATCGAGGAGTTTGCCGCTGTCCTCGTCGTTCAGGGCGGCGGTCGGCTCATCCAGGATGAGCAGCTTCACCTTCTTCGACAGCGCCTTCGCGATCTCCACCAGCTGCTGCTTGCCCACGCCGATGTCGGCGACGCGGGTGTCGGGGTGGTCGCCGAGACCGACCCGGCGCAGCAGCTCGGTGGCGTGCCGCAGCGTCTCGGTCCAGCTGATGATCCCGCGGGTGGCGTGCTCGTTGCCGAGGAAGATGTTCTCCGCGATGGAGAGATAGGGGATCAGCGCCAGTTCCTGGTGGATGATCACGATGCCGTGATGCTCACTGGCCCTGATGTCCTTGAAGGAGCAGACCTCCCCCTCGAAGAGGATCTCGCCCTCGTACGTGCCGTGCGGGTGGACTCCGGAGAGGACCTTCATCAGGGTCGACTTCCCGGCGCCGTTCTCCCCGCAGATGGCGTGGACCTCGCCCCGCCGGACGGTCAGCGTGACGTCCGACAGCGCCTTGACGCCGGGAAAGGTCTTGACGATCGAGCGCATTTCCAGGACGGGTCCCGCCATGGTCGTGCCTTCCAATCCCTGTGTCGGGGTGCTTAGTTGAGGTCGCCGACCTTGATGTAGCCGGAATCGACCACGGTGGCCCGGTAGTTGCCCTTGTCGACGCTGACCGGCTCCAGCAGGTAGGCCGGGACGACCTTGGAGCCGTTGTCGTAGGTCTTCTCGTCGTTGACCTCGGGCTTCTTGTCGTTGAGCACCGCGTCGACCATGTTCGAGGCGACCTCGGCGAGTTCGCGGGTGTCCTTGTAGACGGTCATCGACTGCTCGTCGGCGATGATCGACTTCACCGAGGCGACCTCGGCGTCCTGCCCGGTGACGATCGGCAGCGGCTTGGCCTTCGAGCCGTAGTCGTCGGACTTCAGCGCCGACAGGATGCCGATCGAGATGCCGTCGTACGGCGAGAGCACCGCGTCGACCCGCTCGGACTTGTAGGCCGAGGTGAGGATGTCGTCCATGCGCTTCTGGGCGGTGCCGCCGTCCCAGCGCAGGGTGGTGACCTGGGTGAGCTCGGTCTGGCCGGAGCGGACGACGAGCTGCTTCCTGTCGATGTAGGGCTGCAGGACGTTCATGGCGCCCTGGAAGAAGTAGCGGGTGTTGTTGTCGTCGTTGGACCCGGCGAACAGCTCGACGTTGAAGGGGCCCTTCTCGCTGCCGTCCTTCAGGCCCAGCTTCTCGACGATGTAGCCGCCCTGGAGCTCGCCGACCTTCTCGTTGTCGAAGGAGGCGTAGTAGTCGACGTTCGGGGTGCCGAGGATCAGACGGTCGTAGGAGATCACCGGGATGCCGGCGTCCTTCGCCTGCTGGAGGACGTTGTTCATCGACTTGTTGTCGATGGCCGCGACGATCAGGGCCTTCACGCCCTGGGTGATCAGGTTCTCGATCTGCGAGACCTGCTGGTCGGGGTCGTCCTCGCCGAAGACCAGCTTGGTCTTGTAGCCCTTCTCCTCCAGGTGCTTGACGACGTTGTCGCCGTCGGCGATCCAGCGCTCGGAGGACTTGGTCGGCATCGCGATGCCGATGGTGGCGCCCTCGCCGCCGCCCTTGTCCTCCTCGCTGCCGCCCTCGGAGCTCTGGCCGCAGGCGGTGAGGGTGAGGGCGAGGCAGGCGGCGGTGGCTATGCCGGCGAGGGCGCTTCTACGAGTGCGCATGGTGATCGGTCCCTGTTCTTCTCGTCGTCGAGAGGTGGTGAAGCGGTGGGTGGGGCGTGCGCCCGAGGGGGCGCGGGGCCGGGTCGGTGGGGCGTGCCCCCGAAGGGATGCGGGGCTGGGTCGGGGTGCGGCTGCGCCGCGCGGGCGGGTAAGGGCGGCCGCGGCGGCTCATCCCGTGAAGCGAGCCGCGGCGGTCATCCCGCGGAGCGCTCCGCGGGGAAGCGGCTGAGGTCGCCGGGCAGCCGGGAGCCGAGCGGGGCCATCCCGCCGTCCGCGCCGTGCCGGGCGAGCAGGTCCAGGGCGAGCCGGCCGCGCCGAACCCGCTCCCGGGCGGTGTCCAGGGTCAGGTCCCGCAGATGGGCGCCGTACGGGTAGATCCCGGGCGCCCTCGACAGGCCGAACTTCAGATAGAGCGGGGCCCCGCGCCGGATCAGCTCGGCGATCTCGTACATCCGGACGTAGCCGCCGAGGTCGTCCGGCGCCTCGAGGTACATGTCCATCGGGGCGGCCGACACCCGCCGGATCTCGGTGAGATGATGCAGCGTCAGGTCACTGGGCACATTGACCGAGTCGGCGCCGAGCCGCTCGTAGACCGCGTACGCGGCCGGGTTGACCGGGCCGATCAGCGCCGACACCTTCAGCGTGGTGTCGGCCGGGAGGATGCCGGACCCCCGCGCCCGGTGCAGGGTCCACAGCACCCCCTCGTCGGCCACCAGCAGGCACCTCACGCCGAGTTCGGTGGCGCGTACGGCGTCCTCGACACAGCCCGCGACGGCGTCGTGGCCCCGGGCGCGCACTCCGGCACCCCGCGAATCGGTGCGCACGGAACCGCCGATGTCCCAGGTGCCGCGCGGGCCGGTGAACAGGCAGAGCTCGATGCCGCGTTCGGCCGTGGCCTCGGCCATCTCGGTGATCTCGGCGTCGGTGAGCATCCACACACCGCTGCCCTGGCTGATCCGGTGGACCGGCACGTCCAGCCGGGAGGCCTCCTTCAGGACGACGGCCAGCGCCTCGGGTCCCTCCACGGAGGGGATCTCGGTGCGCCAGCGGCCGCCGCCGGGGAAGGAGTACGGCGAGGCGTCGGCGGGGGAGAGGTCGGGCGCGCCCAGGCCGAGCGCGGCGAGCGCCTGCTCGCCGGGCCGCCGGGTCGCCGTGAAGGCGTCGGTCACAAGCTGTCCTTCGTGTTCGGTATTTCGGACGTTGTTCGCGTCCAAGCGTGTGAGCTGGCGGTACGCCGGTACGGCGACGGTCAGGTCGCCCCGTACCGGCGCACCCCGGGGGTTGCGGGAGTTCGGCGACAGGGCCTGGAGCGGGTTTCGCCCCAGGGCCCGTCCGGCAGGGGCCTAGCGGCCTAGGGGCGCAGGAGCACCTTCCCGACCTTCGGATCGCCGGACCCGACCAGCTCGATGGCCTGCGCGAACTCCTCCAGCGGCAGCTCGTGCGTCACCAGCGGCACCGGGTCCAGCAGCCCCGCGGCGAAGACCCGCACGGTGTGCGCCCAGGCGTCGGGCGGCGCACCGAAGACGGTGTGCACCTCCAGCTGCCGTACGACCAGATCCGTCGGGTCGAGACCGTCGGCGCCCGGCGCCGGGATGCCGGTGAGCACCAGCCGCCCGCCGCGCCGCAGCAGCCCGGCCGCGGTACGCGCCGCGTCGGCGGACCCGGCGGTCTCGACGACGACGTCGAAGCCGTCCGGCAGCTCCTGGTCCTTGGTCAGGAAGGCGGTCGCGCCGAACCGCCGCGACAGCGCCTCCCGGTCCCGGCGCGTGCCCACCACCAGCAGCTCGGCCGGGGACACCGCCCGCAGGAACTGCACGGCGAACATCCCGAGCGTGCCCGTGCCCACGACCGCGACCCGCTCGCCCGGCCGGGCGCCCGCCTTCAGCGCGGCCGCCGCGACACAGGCGGCCGGCTCCAGCAGGGCCGCGGCGGTGAGGTCGGCGCCGTCCGGCAGCACGTGCAGCAGCCGGGCGGGCAGGGTGAGGGTGGCCGCCATCGCGCCGGGCTCGGTGAACCCGGTCTCCTCGTAACCAGCCGTGCACAGGGTCGTCTCGCCGGCGTGGCAGCGGTCGCAGACCTGGCAGTTGCGGAACCCCTCGCCGACGACCTTCCGCCCGATCAGGGAGGCGGGCACCCCGGCGCCCACCGCCTGCACGGTCCCGGACCACTCGTGGCCGGGCGTGAGCGGGTAACGGACGTATCCCTCGGGCCGGTTGCCCTGGTACACCTCGCGGTCGCTGCCGCAGATGCCGACCGCGTGCACCCGGACCAGTGCCTCGCCGGGGCCGGGCTCGCGCGGGGTGTGATCGGTCAGCCGGTGCTCACCGGGCGCCTCGACGACCACGGCGGCCGGGGTCACCGGTCGGTTCCCTTCGGCCTGCGCTGCTCCCAGCCCTCGGCCCACAGGTCGAACCGGGCCTGCTGCTGCGGGAACTCGGCGGCGGCCTCGGCGTCGAACTCGACCCCGAGGCCGGGCGCGTCGGAGAGGTGGAAGTAGCCGTCGATCACCTGCGGCGCGCCCTTGACGACCTTCTTGATGTCCGAGTCCGCGAAGTCGTTGAAGTGTTCGAGGACCTTGAAGTTGGGGGAGGTGAAGCCGACCTGCAGGGAGGCGGCGGTCAGCACCGAGCCGCCCACGTTATGCGGGGCGACCAGCATGTAGTGGGTCTCGGCGGTGGCGGCCAGCTTCCGGGTCTCCCAGATGCCGCCGATGTGGCCGACGTCGGGCTGGATGATGTCGACCGCCTGGCTCTCGAACAGCTCGCGGAACTCGATGCGGTCGTGGATGCGCTCACCCGTGGCCACGGGGACGTCCACCTTCGCGGCGACCTTCTCCAGCGCCTTGAGGTTCTCCGGCGGGCACGGCTCCTCCAGCCAGGCCGGGCCGAACGGTGCCAGCTCCTTCGCCAGCCGCACGGCCGTCGCGGGCGAGAACCGGCCGTGCATCTCCAGCATCAGTTCGGTGTCCGGCCCGATGGCGTCGCGCACGGCCTCGATGAGGGACACGGCGTACAGGGACTGCTCGTGGTCGAGCTCGAAGTGCCCGGTCCCGAACGGGTCGATCTTCAGCGCCTTGTAGCCGCGCTCGATCACGCCCTTCGCGGCCTTGTGGTACGCCTCGGGCGTGCGCTCGGTGGTGTACCAGCCGTTCGCGTACGCCTTCACCCGGTCGGTGACCTTGCCGCCGAGGAGCTGCCAGACGGGCACGCCCAGGGCCTTGCCCTTGATGTCCCAGCAGGCCGTCTCCACGACGGCGATCCCGGACATCACGATCTCGCCGGCCCGGCCGTAGTCGCCGTACTTCATGCGCCGCACCAGGTCCTCGACGGCGAACGGGTCGGAGCCGAGGATGTGGTTCGCCTCCGCCTCCCGCAGATAGCCGAGCAGCGCGTCGGTGTGGCCCAGCATCCGGGTCTCACCGACCCCGGTGACGCCCTCGTCGGTGTGCACCTGTACGTACGTCAGGTTGCGCCAGGGCGTCCCGACCACGTGTGTGCTGATTCCGGTGATGCGCACGGCAGTTGCCCCTCGTGAACGTCGACTCTGTTCGATATTTCGACATGCGTTCGAAATGCTGGCGTGACAGTAAGGACGGGGTGGTGGGGGTGTCAATGGGTCGCACAGATACTGACTTCGGCTCGTTAGGGTGACGTCGATTCGTCGAGGGTGAGGCCGGTGCCGGCTATGAAGCCGTCGAGGGTGTGGGGGCGGTACTGAAGG